>JAYVJD010000259.1:0-3106 GCA_043769625.1 Pseudomonadota bacterium
CGGCGCGCTATTGCCTAGTGCGCAAGAATTTTTTATGAACTACGGCCTCACCGCCGAAAAACTCGCACTGGCCAAGCCCGATGCCATCGTCATGCACCCAGGCCCGATGAATCGCGGCGTCGAAATTGATTCGTCTGTGGCTGACGGCAGACAAAGCGTGATCTTGCCGCAAGTCACCTTCGGTATCGCGGTGCGAATGGCAGTGATGAGCATTTTGGCGGGGAATTAAATAATGAAAATTCATATCAAAAACGGCCGTCTGATCGACCCGAAAAATAACATCGACGCGAAACACGATGTGTTTATCGCTGCCGGAAAAATTGTTGCCATCGGTGCGGCGCCGAGCGGCTTTACTGCGAATAAAACGATCGATGCGACGAATCAAATTGTGATCCCCGGCCTGGTTGATCTCGCTGCACGATTGCGCGAGCCTGGCTACGAATACAAAGCCAAGCTCGAATCGGAAATGGCAGCCGCTGCAGCTGGCGGTGTGACTTCACTTGCGTGTCCGCCCGACACCGACCCGCCGCTGGATGAACCGGGTCTGGTGGAAATGCTGAAGCAGCGCGCCAAGAGTTTGAATCAATCGCATGTGTATCCTGTCGGCGCGCTGACGGTGGGATTAAAAGGCGCGGCGTTAACGGAAATGTCGCAGCTTACCGTGGCCGGTTGCGTGGCGTTTTCGCAGGCCGATGCGCCGATTACCGACACGCAAGTATTGATGCGCGCGCTGGAATACGCTGCGACATTTGGCTACCCCGTGTGGTTGCGCCCACAGGATGCGTATCTCGCGCGTGGCGGCGTGGCGCATGATGGCGAAGTGGCGACGCGGCTGGGCTTGCCTGGCATTCCGGCCTGCGCCGAGACCATCGCCATCGCGACGATTTTGCACCTGGTGAAAAAAACCGGCGCGCGCGTGCATCTATGTCGGCTCTCGACAGCGGCCGGTCTGGATCTGGTGCGTGATGCGAAAAAACAAAAGTTGCCCGTAACATGCGACGTTAGCGCGCATCACTTACATTTGTCGGAAATGGATATCGGTTATTTTGATTCGCGCTGTAATCTCACGCCGCCATTGCGCAGCCTGCGTGACCGCGATGCGATTCGCGCGGCGTTGAAAGACGGTACGGCCGATGCGCTGTGTTCCGACCATACGCCAGTCGATGACGATGGCAAGTTGGTGCCGTTCGGCGAAGCCGAAACCGGCGCGACCGGATTGGAATTATTATTGCCGCTGGCGTTGAAATGGGCGCGTGAAACTGACACGACTTTATCCGCCGCTATCGCCGCCGTAACGCTAAAACCTGCCACGGTGTTGGGTATTGATGCCGGCCATTTGTCGGTCGGTGGTCATGCTGATACGTGTGTGTTCGACCCAGAGCGGTATTGGAAAATTGAACCCGCCGCGTTAAAAAGCCAAGGTAAGAATTCCCCGTTTACTGACTTAGAACTGCAAGGCAAAGTCACCCACACCTTGGTCGGCGGGCATAGCGTGTTTGAAATGTGAGCCATTTCATTCACGGCCAAACTTCGACCTCGCTATAATAGGTTTCTTCATCAATCTGTCCTTTATTGGTAGCCATCATGAACCCTTTACTCGATTTTTCCGGCCTGCCTCGTTTTGCTGACATCAAACCTGAACACATTGCGCCCGCTGTCGATGCGCAACTTGCCGACAATCGTGCGCTGATCCAAAAACTCATCAGCGATAGCGCGCAGCCGACGTGGCAAAACTTTGTCACGCCGCTGGATGACGCGGGCGAAAAGCTGCATCGCTTATGGGGACAGGTTTCGCACTTGAATGGCGTGATGAACAGCGCGGAATTGCGCGACGCGTATAACGCCAATTTGCCCAAGGTGACGGAATATTCGGCCGAGGTTGGGCAAAACGAAAAACTGTTTGCGCGTTTCAAGGCGCTGGCAGGCAGCGACGCTTTTTACGTGCTATCGAAGCCGCAGAAAAAAATTATCGAAAATGATTTGCGCGATTTTCGTCTCGGCGGTGCCGATTTGCCGGCTGACCAAAAGCCGCGTTTCGCCGAGCTGCAGGAAAAGCTCGCCGATCTCGGTGCAAAATTTCAAGACAACGTACTCGACGCCACCAATGATTTTTCCTTACTCATCGACAACAAAAGTGAGCTGGATGGTGTGCCTGACGACGTGTTGCAGGGCATGGCGGAAGAAGCGCAAAAAGAGAATAAGCCGGGGTACAAAATTACCTTGCACTACCCCAGCTATATGCCAGTGATGCAATATGCCCATAACCGAACGCTGCGTGAAAAATTGTATCGCGCGTATGTTACGCGTGCGTCCGAGTTTGGCAAGGCAGAATGGGATAACACCGACGTCATCAAGCAAATCCTCGCGCTGCGTAATGAGCTGGCTACGATGTTGGGCTATAAAAATTTCGCAGAATATTCACTCGCCACCAAGATGGCCAAGAGACCGACTCAAGTCATTGATTTTATTGAAGAAATTGCAGTAAAAGCCAGGCCTTATGCAGAAAAAGATGTGCAAGAATTGCAGGCATTTGCGCGCAAAGAATTACACATCGACAGCGTCGAATCATGGGACATGGCCTACGTATCAGAAAAATTACGCGAGCAACGCTACGCGTTTTCTGAGCAAGACGTGAAACAATATTTTCCGCAAACCGTGGTGTTGCCTGGCATGTTCAAAGTGGTCGAGACGATCTACGCCGTCAACATTCGCGAGGCCCAAGCGCCGGTTTGGAATGATGAGGTGAAGTTTTTTGAGATCCTGAATCTGGATGAAAAACCCATCGGCCAGTTTTATCTCGATCTTTACGCGCGCAGCAGCAAACGCGGCGGCGCGTGGATGGACGACGCGATTACGCGGCGCAAAAAATCGACTGGCATTCAAATTCCCGTCGCTTATCTCACCTGCAATTTTTCCGCGCCGGTCGGCGGCAAGCCGGCCGTGTTCACCCACGACGAAGTGATTACTCTGTTCCATGAATTCGGTCATGGCCTGCATCATTTGCTCACGCAAATCGATGACCTCGGCGTGTCCGGCATCAACGGCGTCGAGTGGGACGCAGTCGAACTGCCCAGTCAATTCATGGAAAATTTCTGCTGGGAATGGG
>JAYVJD010000260.1:0-19465 GCA_043769625.1 Pseudomonadota bacterium
TTTCGCTCAAGCCGATATCTTGCAATTTGCTGTATCGGAAATACGCGGCACCATGACAATTTAAACAATGGTTGACGAAGTTACGCGCGCCGCGTTGCATTGAGGTTTGCATATCTGGCGCGGCGGGCAGACGATCAAGCGCGACTTTGTCTGAAGCCGAAGCAAACAGCGGTAATGCGAGCAATAAAAATACAAGCTTCTTCATTATTGGGTCACCCTATCCGGCACAGGTTTGGTCTTATCTTTTGCGCTGTACCAAGGCATTAGAATAAAAAATGCAAAATAAATCACCGTGAATATACGCGCGACCACCGTCGCGGTGTCGAGGCCACCAATAAACGGCAAGCCTTTAGGCAGTTGGCCCCAGACGCTGGTCGGGAAAATGCCGCAAACCGCTAGAATGACAAAGCTAATCGCGAAAGCATAGAGCCAGCCTTTGAATAAATCACCACGATAACGAATCGACTTGACCGCGCCTTTGTCCAGCCAAGGCAACAGGAACAAAATCATCGTCGCTGCGCCCATCACAACCACGCCGGGGAACTGCGAACCGGCAATCGGCGGCACGGCGCGCAACATCGCGTAGAACGGGGTGAAATACCATACTGGCGCAATATGCTCGGGCGTTTGCAACGGATTGGCCGGCACGAAATTATTGTCTTCGAGGAAATAGCCGCCCATGGTGGGGAAGAAGAAAATAATCGCACTGAACACGCCTAAAAACACCACGACGGCGAGCAAATCTTTAATTGTGTAATACGGATGCGAAGGGATACCGTCGAGGGGGATACCCGTCTTCGAATCTTTGTGATCTTTAATTTCGATACCGTCAGGATTGTTTGAGCCGACTTCATGCAGCGCGATCAGATGCGCCGCGACCAAACCCGCCAAGACAAACGGCAAGGCGATGACGTGGAAAGCAAAAAAGCGATTCAATGTGGCGTCCGACACGACATAGTCGCCGCGTATCCACTCAGACAAATCCGGGCCGATGAATGGCACGGCGGAGAACAGATTCACAATCACCTGCGCGCCCCAGAACGACATTTGACCCCACGGTAATAGATAACCGAAAAACGCTTCGGCCATCAGCGCGAGGTAAATCATCATGCCGAAAATCCAGATCAATTCGCGCGGTTTGCGATACGAGCCGTACATGAGGCCGCGGAACATATGCAAATAAATGGCGACGAAAAATAATGATGCGCCGGTGGAGTGCATATAGCGGATTAACCAGCCGAAGCTGACATCGCGCATGATGTATTCGACCGAAGCGAAGGCTTCTTTCGCGTCCGGCTTGTAATTCATGGTGAGGAAAATACCGGTGAGAATCTGGTTGATCAAAATCACCAGCGACAACACACCGAATACATACCAAAAGTTAAAATTCTTCGGCGCAATGTATTTGCCCCACTGCTCATTCCACATTTTCGTGGCGGGGAAACGCTCATCGACCCAGTTCATTACATTATTAATTGCAGTCATTGATCATGCTCCTTTGCTATCGTCGCCAATCATCAGGCGCGTGTCGCTGAGATATTGGTAAGGCGGCACCACCATGTTCGACGGCGCGGGCGAGCCTTTGAACACGCGCGCGGCCAAGTCGAATTTGGAGCCATGACACGGGCAATAAAAGCCGCCCGGCCAGTCGGTACCGAGGTCTGCCGGGCCGATATCCTTGCGGAACGTCGGCGAGCAACCCAGATGAGTACAGACTCCCTCTACCACCAGAAAATTCTTGTTTTTCTCATTGGCGCGCAAAGGGTTTTTGGCGTAGGCCGGTTGGGTCGAGCTGCCCGAAGCGGGATCAGCCAGCTTGTCGGAATTTTTTTCCAGTTGAGCCAGCATTTCCGGCGTGCGATTGACCACCCACACCGGCTTGCCGCGCCATTCAAACGTGGCGATCTGACCGGGTTCAATTTTAGAAATATCCACCTCGATTGGCGCGCCCGCCGCCTTGGCGCGTTCGCTCGGCAGCATGCTGCCGACAAACGGAATCACGGCCGCTCCGCCCGCCACAGCGCCTAAGGCACCTGCAGCCAACAGAAAATTACGTTTAGTCTTATCTACTTCATTTGCGCTCATCATTGATTCCTATAGCTTTACGTGTTCGATCCAAAACCGCCCTATTTTATACGATTTGAATTGTAAACTTAAGCCCTAAGCGCGAAATAGACGATATTTCGGGTTGACAGTGGGCAAGTGAAAGAACTACAGTAAACCCGCGTCAAAACAAGCTGTTAACGAGTTTTTCAACCCAAGATGGAGGCTAATATGAGCATGATGCAAGAATTTAAAGATTTCGCCATGAAGGGTAATGTGATGGATCTGGCGGTCGGCGTGATTATCGGCGGGGCATTTGGCAAGATTGTCGATTCATTGGTCAATGACCTGATTATGCCGGTCGTAGGGAAAATTTTCGGCGGTTTTGATTTTTCCAATATGTTCGTTAAATTGTCCGGGCCGGATGGTGGCGCTACGCTGGAAGCGTTGAAAAAAGCCGGCGGCTCTGCCTTTGCTTACGGTAACTTCCTCACCATCTTGGTTAATTTCATCATTTTAGCGTTTATCATTTTCATGTTGGTTCGTGCCATGAACAAAATGAAAAAAGCAGCGCCGCCGCCCGCGCCGGCTGCACCGCCTGAAGACGTCGTATTGTTACGCGAAATTCGCGATGCGCTGAAGAAGTAAGTTTTTTTGCTGCACTAAAAACAGCCCGGCTTGCCCGGGCTGTTTTTTTTCATGCGTCAAGTTTCTTTTGCGCCAGCAAAGCTATTCAGCGTTGATTTCCTCTATAATTTTTATCCGCTCATTCAAGCCACGTCTATTTTCATGCGCAAACTCTGGCTTTTCTTTGCCCAAATCGCCACGGCGACGATGGCGATTCTATTCGTTGTCAGCCTGATCCGACCTGAATTACTAAATTGGCGCGAGCCCGTGGCGATTGCGCCGGATAAACCGGCGGTCGTTTCTGCTCCAGCCGTCGGCTCAGCGCAACTGACCTATCGCGACGCGGCGCGCAAAGCGATTCCTTCGGTCGTGAATATTTCCACCACCAAAGAGGCCAAGGTCGCGCAAAATAATCCATTGCTCGATGACCCAGTATTGCGACGTTTTTTTGGCGACCGCTTGGAAGACGACGAAGAGTCTTTTTCCAGTTTAGGTTCCGGGGTGATTGTGCGCGGCGATGGCTATATCCTCACCAATGATCATGTGGTCGAAGGCGCGGACGAAATCAAAGTCGCGTTTTCTGATAAGCGCATATTGAAAGCCAAAGTGGTCGGCAGAGATCCGGATACGGATCTCGCGGTGCTCAAAGTCGATGCGGCTAATTTACCGGCGATTACCTTCGGCCAATCAGAGCAAGCCAAAATCGGTGACGTCGTGCTCGCCATCGGCGATCCTTTCGGCGTTGGCCAAACCGTCACGATGGGTATTGTCAGCGCACTCGGTCGCAGTCGCTTGGGCATTAACCAATTTGAAAATTTTATCCAAACCGACGCCGCGATTAACCCGGGCAACTCCGGCGGCGCGCTGGTCGATACCAACGGCAATTTGCTCGGCATCAACAGCGCCATTTATTCGCGCAGCGGCGGCTCGCAGGGCATCGGTTTTTCTATTCCGGTCAGCCTGGCTAAACACGTGATGGACCAAATTATTCAGACGGGTAGCGTGACGCGCGGCTGGATCGGCGTCGAAGTCGATGGTCAAGAATTAACGCCGGAGATTATCGACACATTAAAACTCGGCAACGCCAAAGGCGCATTGATTCGCGGCATTTTGCGCGACGGCCCAGCGGACAAAGCCAAAGTGAAAGCCGGCGATTTGCTGACCGCAGTCAATGGCAAAGCGATTAGCGACAGCACGGAATTGCTGAATCAGATTTCAGAACTGGCGCCGGGCAAGACGGTGAGTTTATCGCTGGTACGCGAGCAAAAACCGTTGGATTTACAGGTGACAGTGGGCAAGCGGCCAAAACCGCAGGTACCGGTCGAAAAAGTTAAGTAATTGATTAAATTAGTATTTTTATTTATCGATTTCAGTGACCGATAATGCATCTGACTTCACTGGCTTCGTAATCATCGCCGCTGCGATGATGCCTAGCTCGTATAAAAGACACAGCGGCACGGCCAACATAATTTGCGATACCACGTCGGGCGGCGTAAAAATCGCGCCGACCACGAACGCACCGACGATCACATAGCCACGAATCTCACGTAGTTTTGCTACGCTGACAATTTTTGTTTTGACCAATATCACCACTGCCACCGGCACTTCAAACGTCACGCCAAACGCGACAAACATGCCGAGCACAAAATCCAGATATTTGTTGATGTCGGTCATCACCGCCACGCCTTTGGGCGCGATCTTGACGATGAAATGGAACACCGTCGGCAACACCAGAAAATAAGCGAACGCCATACCGCAGAAAAATAAAATCGTGCTGGTTATCACCAATGGCACGGCGAGTTTTTTCTCGTGCGTATAGAGCCCGGGCGCAACAAAGCCCCAGAACTGCCACAGGCTATACGGCAAGGTAATGAGAAACGCCGTCATCATGGCGACTTTCATTGGCACAAAAAATGGCGTCGCTACATCGGTCGCGATCATCTGGCCGCCCGCCGGCAATTGGCTGATCAGCGGCGCGGCGAGCAAATCGTATAAATCATTGGCCCAAAAAAACAGCCCCAAAAAAACCAAGCCGAAGGCGATCAAGCTGCGCATCAATCGTTGGCGTAGCTCGACCAGATGCGAGATGAAGGTTTCTTCGGTGCTCATAAGTTAGCTTGAATTTAATGCGGTTTAACGGGCGGGGGAGAATCGAGTCCGAGTTCCATTTGCGGCGCATGGACCTCAGGCGCAACAGGGTTTGCCAGTGGATTATCATGCGGATGGAGTGCTTGTGTCGCCGATTGCACTTCGGCCTCAATCGCGCGCGATTGTTCGGTCACACTTTGTTTCACTTCGCTGGCGGCTTGCTGAAATTCGGTTTTCACTTTATTCAGCTCAGACAATTCCATCTCACGCGAGATGTCTGATTTCACCGTCGCGACGTAGCGTTGCAGGCGACCGAACAACAAGCCCGCAGTACGCGCGACTTTGGGCAAACGCTCAGGGCCGATCACCACCAAGGCGACAATGGCGATAACCAACATTTCGGAAAAACCGACGTCAAACATTTATATTTTCACTAAGCAGAGAGAAAGAATTTTTTAGCTTTTATTTTTTTCTTTGGCTTCGTTTTCGTAAGTTTGTGATTTGCTCGCAGCGTCAATTTGATCGGCAGGCTTGTCGCTGCTTTTCATGCCGTCTTTAAAATCTTTTACCGCGCCGCCGAGATCGCCACCCATGTTGCGCAATTTTTTGGTGCCGAAGATCAACATCACAATCACCAAAACAATTAACCAGTGCCAAATGCTGAATGAACCCATGATAAAAACTCCTTATATAATCAATTACTTATGCTTAACTATCATACCGGGCAAAATTTCACCGCCGACGATGTGTACATGTAGATGATACACATCCTGCCGCGCGGCCGCGCCGGTATTCACGATGGTGCGAAAGCCGTTGTCGCAGCCCTGTTCTTTTGCCAACTTCGGCGCGAGGGTCATGATTTTTCCCATCACCGCTTGATGCGCGTCCGTTAATTCCGCCATCGACGCGACATGTTGTTTCGGAATAATCATGAAATGCACCGGTGCCACCGGATGAATATCGTGAAACGCCATCACATCATCGTCTTCATAAATTTTTTTGCTCGGGATTTTTCCCGCTACAATTTTGCAAAACAAACAATCGTCGCTCATATTTTTCTCGTTTATTTGCGCGCGGCTTTTTCGGCGATGCCCGATGTGCCTTCGCGCCGCTCTAACTCTTTTAACACGTCATCGGGCGTGAGTCCATGCCACGACAACATCACCAGCGTGTGAAACCACAAGTCGGCGGTTTCTTTGACGATGTGGTCTTTGTCATGTCCCTTGGCCGCGATCACGGTTTCCGTCGCCTCTTCGCCGATTTTTTTCAGGATGTGATCAAGACCTTTGGCGTTGAGTGATGCGACATAAGATGCACTCGCATCGCCGTTTTTACGCGCCGCTATCGTCGCGGCTAATTTGCTCAGAATATCGCCGCTCATTTTTTATACACCTCGGTCGGTTCTTTCAACACCGGGTCGGTGACGATCCATTCCTCGTTTTCCAATTTTTTGAAAAAACAGTGATGCCTGCCGGTATGACACGCGATGCCGCCCACTTGTTCAACAACAATCAGTAAAACATCTTCATCGCAATCAAGGCGGATAGATTTTACTTTTTGTGTGTGGCCGGATTCTTCGCCTTTGCGCCAGAGTTTTTTGCGTCGGCGCGACCAATACACCGCCTCGCCGCTTTGCGCGGTTTGTTTCAACGCTTCGCGGTTCATCCAGGCGAACATCAGCACTTTGCCCGTGCTCGCTTCTTGTGCAATCACCGGCACCAAACCGTCTTGCGTCCAATTTACTTTACTCAGCCACGCGTCGCTCATCTCAAATCACCGTGAAGCATCAAGCCGCACTTCGATGCCTTTGCGTTGTAAAAATTGTTTCGCCATTTTAATCGTGTATTCGCCGTAATGAAAAATGCTTGCGGCAAGCACGGCGTCCGCGCCGCCATGCGTGATACCTTCAGCGAGATGCTGCAAATTGCCCACGCCGCCGCTGGCGATCACCGGCACGCTGACCGCCTGGCTGACAGCCAGTGTCAGCTCTAAATCAAAACCAATCTTCGTGCCATCGCGGTCCATGCTGGTGAGCAAAATTTCACCTGCGCCCATCTGAGCCATTTTCACCGCCCATTCTATCGCATCCAGCCCCGTGGCATTTCTGCCGCCGTGGGTAAACACCTGCCAGCGATCACCGACGCGCTTGGCATCGATCGCAACGACGATGCACTGGCTGCCGTAATGATTCGCGGCGTCGGAAATCAATTGCGGATTAAGTATCGCCGCCGTGTTGATGCTGACTTTATCCGCGCCCGCATTCAGCAATCGACGCACATCTTTCACTTCGCGCACACCGCCGCCGACGGTAAGCGGAATAAACACTTCTTCCGCCACGCGCTCAATAATGTCGAGAATCAAACCACGCTGGTCGCTGCTCGCGGTAATGTCGAGAAAAGTAATTTCGTCCGCGCCTTCTTTGTCATACCGACGCGCGATCTCCACCGGGTCTCCCGCATCACGCAAGCCGACAAAATTCACGCCTTTAACCACACGGCCAGCGTTTACATCAAGACAGGGGATAATTCTTTTGGCGAGCAAGATAGAAATCTCGATTGAGTTATATTAAAAAATTTAATTAAATCAAATAGTTATTTATTTTCAGATCACGCATTAAATCGACAAGTAAAGCCTTAACTAAGGTCGATTCAAGCAGGCTAATTGTATCTTAATCGCTGTTAATTACGAAAAATCACTCCAGAAAATAATGCATTCGTATCCCGCTTATTTTGTAGGATGGGTGCAACCCATCATTTGCGGTTTCCAGTTTGCTATGATGATAATTCAACACGAAAGCCGATGGGTTGCACCCATCCTACGCGGGCGGAGAAGAATTTTTTGGTAATCCAAGACAATCCGGCACCAGCCACGCCATTTTCAAAACACCTTGGCCAGGCGACCCGCGTGTGAATATTCAAAACGATAAAAATAAAGCCAAGGCATATCAGGTTCGACAGGTGCTTTTAGCCATTGATAAATTAACGGAGCAAAAAAATGAGCTTTGACCATTACACTTACCGCGTCACTTGGTCGTCGGAAGACGACGAGCATATTGGCTTATGCACGGAATTCCCTTCCCTGTCTTGGTTAGCGCCAAACCCGGAAGCAGCTTTGTCTGGGATTCGAAAAGTCGTTGCCGAAGCTGTGGCAGATATGCAAGCTGAAAGAGAGCCCGTCCCTGAGCCACTGGCAGAAAAAAACTACAGCGGACAGTTCCGCGTGCGTATTCCACCCGAAGTACACCGTGCCTTGGCAATGGAAGCGGCAGAACAAGGCGTCAGCCTCAATCGACTGGCCAGCGCGAAACTTGCTGGGTAATTGGGCACGCTCGAAAATATTTGACGAATATGATGATGAAAGACCTGAGCCCGGCACCGTCATACATTTACACAGAACATATTTATCTAATTTCTAGAGAAACGACGTGGTCTCTTTAATTGTTTGCTTTTCGATAATCTTGTGCAGCCCTCTTCAATTTTGCTGATGAAATCCTGAGCGTCTGAAAAGTAATTCGTGAAAGCCAATCTTACGTCCTCACTAGTATCAGCTCGGACTAATACTATATCTTGATCTGGCTTTTCCTTCTCTAACTCAAACAAAGCGCGAAGCGCGTCTGGGGCATCTCGAAAAGTTTTGATTTCGAGCTCGCCTGAACCAGAAAAAATCAGAATAGCATTTGTGTTTTTCGATACAGCCTTGTTGGCTGCATTTAATCCTTTAAGTGTTTTTAGTAAGGAAAGCTCCTTGTCGAGATCTAGAAAGCGTTTTACTATTTCGCGGCTTTCGAGTTCTGGAAACGGTCCTTTTGAATCTTCGAAGGCTCTAGCTAAAATTTCACTAGCCAGCGCCATTGTCTGCTCATAGCGAGTATCGCCTTTTTGAAATTTAGGTTGGCTTTCAGTGATAAAACCAATTACTTCTACGGCAGTAGCCCAAGAATGTTGCACAAGCGTCCTGTACTGAATTTCGACATAAAGTCCCTCAAGGCTTCTTCCAACCGTAGAGTTGACGTCGTACTTGTATATATCATGAACGCCCCTGTAACCAGTCGCTTTCGGGGTTTTAATATAATCGTATTTGTCTATTTCATTGCTGCGCTTGTGATTGAATCGCGCCTTATGAAAGTTGGCACGGAATAAATAAAGCTGCTGAATATTTCGAAATATAAGGCGACAACCCGCAATATCATCCATGCGCGATAATTGCATGCTAGGGAATCTATTTAGCTTGTCGAAAATAGTGCGTTTACGTTTCTGCCTTTGGGCAACAGTAATTTTCTTTTCGTGCGTACGGTTTCTTAAAATGGCTTGAAACGTGTTGAGAACTGCGCGATGCGCCGCGCGCCAATCATCGATAACGTGCAGATCTTCAGGCGAGGCATTGCCTGCACGAACATTGTCACCAGCGCGGTTGACGCGAGACTTCGAGCCGCCTGGAAATTTTGGTTTTTGTTCTACTGTCATAAAATCAAAGGAACCGGCTCAATAATTTTTTGAGATTATTTCATTTAATCGACAACATTAAAACAATAAATAAAATCAAAGTTTTACACAAACAATGTTTTCTTCGGTGGCGGTGCTAATTGTTCGGCTAATTTTTGCGCTTCGGCAAAATTAATCGTGCCTTCGTAAATTGCACGACCGGTTATTGCGCCGCTGATACCTTCTAATTCGACCGCGCATAATTGGCGGATGTCATCGAGGTTGGTGATGCCACCGCTGGCGATGACGGGGACTAATAATTCGCGTGCGAGCTTAACCGTTGCATCAATGTTGACGCCGTTCATCATGCCGTCGCGGCCGATGTCGGTATAGATAATCGCTTCGACGCCGTAGTCCTGAAACTTTTTCGCTAAATCCAATACGTCATGGCCGGTGAGTTTGCTCCAGCCATCGACGGCGACTTTGCCGTCTTTCGCATCAAGACCGACGATGACGTGGCCGGGAAAGGCGTCGCAGGCGTCGTGCAGAAAGCCGGGGTTTTTCACTGCGGCGGTACCGATGATGACGTAGGTGATGCCGCTATCAAGATATTTTTCGATGGTGTCGAGATCGCGGATGCCGCCGCCGAGTTGCACCGGTATATCGGCGCCGACGGCGTCGGTGATGGCTTTAATCGCGTCGCGGTTTTTCGGTTTACCGGCGAATGCGCCGTCGAGATCGACCAGATGCAAGCGCTTCGCGCCTTGCGCCAGCCAGTGTTTGGCCATCGCGCCCGGATCTTCGGAAAACACCGTGGCGTCATTCATGTCGCCTTGCTTGAGCCGCACACAGTGACCGTCTTTTAAATCAATTGCAGGAATAAGTATCATGATAAGAAGTTAATTACGGATTCCATTGTATGAAGTTGCGATAAAGGGTGAGTCCAGCGTTGGAGCTTTTTTCCGGGTGAAACTGGGTGGCGAAAATATTAGCTTTGGCGATGGCGCTAGTAAAGGCGTCGGGGAAATCGGTTGTCGCCGCCGTGTCCGAAACATTTTTCGGCTGCGCGAAATAGCTGTGCACAAAATAAAAGCGCGATTGATCGGGTATGCCGCGCCACAGCGGATGGTCTTGTGCGTAGTTCACTTCGTTCCAACCCATGTGCGGAATTTTTAGCGGGCGATCCAGGCCGTCGGTTGCGCCCTTTATGTCGAAGCGCGCGACTTTGCCGGAGAAAACCCCCAGGCCGGGCAGGTTGCCACCTTCTTCTGACGCTTCAAACAACATTTGCAAACCCATGCACACGCCGAGAAATGGTTTGTTGCGCGCGGCTTCGAGCACGGTGTCGCGCAAACCGAATTCATCCAGCCCGGCCATGCAGCCCGCCATCGCGCCTTGTCCGGGGAACACCACGCGGTCGGCGCGCGCCACGTCTTGCGGCTTGCTGGTGACATAGACTTCGTCTTCCGGCGACGCGTGATGCAAGGCTTTGGCGACGGAGCGCAAATTGCCCATGCCGTAGTCGATGACAGCGATGCGGGTCATATAAGTAGTAAGTGATTAAACATGCAAACTCAAAGTTATCGTTATAACGAACCTTTGGTTGAAGGCATCATGCCGACCGAACGTGCGTCCATTTCCACCGCCATGCGCAACGCCCGACCGAAGGCTTTGAAGATGGTTTCTGATTGATGATGCGAATTGTCGCCGCGCAGATTGTCGATATGCAACGTCACCAAAGCGTGATTAACGAAGCCCTGAAAAAATTCGTGAAACAAATCCACATCGAATTCGCCGACATGCGAGCGCGTAAACGGCACATGGAATTCCAGACCGGGACGGCCGGAGCAATCAATCACCACTCGCGACAACGCTTCGTCGAGCGGCACGTAAGCGTGGCCGTAACGACGGATGCCTTTTTTGTCGCCAATGGCTTTGTTGAAGGCCTGGCCGAGCGTGATGCCGATGTCTTCGACCGTGTGATGCGCGTCGATATGCAAATCACCTTTGGCGCTGATGTCGAGGTCGAATAAACCGTGGCGCGCGATCTGATCCATCATGTGATCGAGAAACGGTATGCCACTGGCGAGTTTGGAGATGCCGGTGCCATCGAGATTGATAGAGACGGAAATCTGCGTTTCCAGGGTATTGCGGTTAACTTGGGCCGTGCGCATGTGAATCTCTGGGAATATGAAAGAGTTTTATGTGGTCAGGCTTTGTTGCAAAGCCGACAGGAATTGTTGGTTCTCTTGGGGTGTGCCTATAGTAATACGTAAACAGTTAGCCAAAAATGGGTGGGCGCTGTGCAAATTTTTTACCAATATAGCACGGGATTTGAGGCCGTCAAATACAGCCGGGCCATCTTTTAACCGCAACAAAATAAAGTTCGCCTGAGAAGCATAGGCCGTCACGTCCGGCATTGCAACCAAAGTGGTGTGCATTTTTGCCCGTTCCGCGACGATGGCGGCGGCTTGTTGCTTCAATACGTCGGCATGTTTCAGCACCGCGCTGGCAACGGCTTGGGTGAGAATGTTGATGTTGTAAGGCAGACGTAGCTTGTCCAACTCCTGAATCAATTCCGGGCGACCGACGAGAAAACCCAAACGCAAACCGGCCAGCCCTAATTTCGACACGGTGCGCATAATCGCCAGATTAGGAAACTCGGCCAAGCGCGGCATGAACGACGCGGGGGAAAAGGCGTAATACGCCTCATCGACGACGACCAAACCAGATGACGCGCGGATAATTGTTGCTATGGATTCAGCGTCGAATAAATTACCGGTCGGATTATTCGGATAAGCGATAAAAATCAACTCCGGTTGATGTTGCTCAATAGAGGCAAGTGTCGCATCGAGATCAAGCGAAAAATCTTGTTTCAGCGGCACGCCGACATAATTCAGCCCGCAAAACGTCGCGATCATTTTGAACATGACAAAACCCGGCTCGACCGACAGCAGCGTGGCGTTTTTATGCAAGGCCATCGCAAGAATTTGAATAATTTCGTCGGAGCCATTGCCGAGCAGCAAATCCATGTCGGACGGAATATTCATTGCTGCACGCAATTGTTGTTTCAATTGCGCGGCAGAAGGATCGGGGTAACGATTGATGCCGGCGTCGTGCGTGAGTTGGGCGATTTCGTCGCGCAAAGATTCCGGCAACGGATAGGGATTCTCCATCGCGTCGAGCTTGACCATGCCGATTGAGGGCGGCACATGATAAGCATTGATCGCGCAGATTTCAGGACGGATCATTTTTTCCAGCGAAAACTTATTCAAGATTTTTTATCGTATCGGTATTCTGCCGAGCGCGCATGCGCATCCAAACCTTCGCCTTGCGCCAAGGTCGAAGCGATTTTGCCCAGCGTTTGTGCACCCGCTTTCGAGACATGAATAATGCTCGAGCGTTTTTGAAAATCATACACACCGAGCGGTGAGGAGAAGCGCGCGGTGCGCGATGTGGGCAATACATGATTCGGCCCGGCGCAATAATCGCCAAGCGCTTCGGAGGAAAAACGCCCCATGAAAATCGCGCCTACATGCTTGATTTTATTCAATAATTTTTCAGGGCTTTCGACCGATAATTCCATGTGTTCCGGCGCGATTTGATTGCATAGCTCGCAGGCTTCATCCAGATTTTTTACTTGTATCAGTGCGCCGCGATTTTCCAATGACGCAGTGATGATGTCTTTGCGCGGCATGGTGGGCAATAATTTGTCGATGCTCGCCGCAACTTTATCCAGATACGCCGCGTCGTGGCAAAGCAAAATCGCCTGCGCGATTTCATCGTGCTCGGCTTGCGAAAATAAATCCATGGCGATCCAATCGGGATCAGTTTTACCATCGCAGATGACTAAAATTTCTGACGGACCCGCCACCATGTCGATGCCAACTACGCCGAAGACGCGGCGCTTGGCGGCGGCGACATAGGCGTTGCCGGGGCCGACGATTTTATCTACGGCAGGAATAATCTTGGTTCCGTATGCGAGCGCGCCGACGGCTTGTGCGCCGCCAATGGTGAACACGCGATCGACTCCCGCGAGCGATGCGGCGGCGAGGACCAAATCATTCACCACGCCTTTCGGCGTCGGCGTCACCATAATCAATTCGCCCACGCCCGCGACTTTGGCGGCGACCGCGTTCATCAACACACTCGACGGATACGCGGCCTTGCCGCCGGGCACATATAAACCGGCTCGATCAAGCGGCGTGACTTGCTGGCCTAGCACAGTGCCGTCGGCTTCGGTGTAAGTCCACGAAGGCTGGATTTGTTTTTCATGAAACGCTTGTATGCGTTCGGCGGCTTGTTCCAATGCGTCGCGCTGGACTGAAGACGTATTGTTCAACGCGGCGAGCATGCGTGCTTTGGGCATTTCCAAATCGGCGACGCTGTTGACGCTAACATGATCGAACTTGCGCGTGTATTCCAGCACAGCATCGTCACCGTGCACTTTGATGTCGGATAAAATTTTCGCCACAACCAAATCGACGCTTTCGTCCTGCGCGGTCTCGAACGCCAGCAGCGCTTTTAATTGCGTTTGGAAATCGGCTTGCGTCGATGATAGTCGGCGTAATTTAAGCATCTTGCGTAATCGCCTGGGCGAAAATATCAATGATGGGCTGTATAGTTTCGCGCTTGAGTTTAAGCGCGGCGCGATTCACGATCAAGCGCGAGCTGACCGGCATGATGTCTTCGACGGCTTTTAAGTTGTTGGCTTTGAGCGTGCTGCCGGTTGAAACCAGATCGACAATCGCGTCGCTCAAGCCGACCAAGGGTGCCAATTCCATCGAGCCATAGAGCTTAATCAAATCAACGTGCATGCCTTTGGTGGCGAAATGTTCGCGCGCAGTTTGCATGTATTTGGTCGCCACGCGAATGCGCGCGCCGCGTTTCACGGCCGCTTCGTAATCGAAATCATTCGACACCGCCACCATCATGCGGCATTTGGCGATGTTTAAATCCAGCGGTTGGTACAAACCATCCCCGCTGTGCTCGATCAATACATCTTTCCCCGCGATACCCATGTCGGCTGCGCCGTATTGTACATAGGTCGGCACATCGGATGCGCGCACGATGATCAAGCGCACATCGACACGGTCGGTGCGCAAAATCAGTTTACGCGAGGTTTCCGGATCGTCGAGCACGACGATGCCGGCGGCTTTTAACAGCGGCGCGGTTTCGTCGAAAATGCGGCCTTTGGAAAGCGCGATGGTG
The DNA here is from genome assembly GCA_043769625.1 of Pseudomonadota bacterium. Classification (GTDB taxonomy): domain Bacteria; phylum Pseudomonadota; class Gammaproteobacteria; order Burkholderiales; family JBEEJL01; genus JBEEJL01. The sequence continues at coordinate 14,391 of JAYVJD010000260.1, forward strand.
ATGTTATTCATAGTATTAACTTACGCGTGAAATACGTGCGCCGAGTTGGGATAATTTTTGTTCGATGTGTTCGTAGCCGCGATCGAGATGGTAAATGCGTTCAATCGTCGTTTCGCCCTGCGCGATCATGCCCGCGACCACCAGCGAGGCGGATGCGCGCAGATCGGTCGCCATGACGATCGCGCCTTGCAACTTCGGTACACCGCGAATAATGGCGGTGTTGCCTTCCACGTCGATGTTCGCGCCCAAACGGCGCAATTCCTGTACATGCATAAAGCGATTTTCAAAAATCGTTTCTGTCACCACCGTCGTGCCTTGCGCGACGGCGTTCATGACCATGAATTGCGCTTGCATGTCGGTCGGGAACGCTGGGTAGGGTGCAGTGCGGATCGACACACCGTGGTTCGGGCCTTTCATTTGCGCGCGGATCCAGTCCGGCCCTTCGGTCACCGTCGCGCCGGCTTCGCGCAATTTATCCAGCACCGATTCGAGAATATCCGCGCGCGTATTGCGCGCAATCACGTCGCCGCCCGTGGCGCAGGCCGCCGCGAGGAACGTGCCGGTCTCGATGCGGTCGGGCAACACGGTGTATTCGGCGGCGTGTAATTTATCCACGCCTTGAATGGTAATCATGTCGGTGCCGTGGCCTTTAATTTTCGCGCCCATGGCTATCAGACACAACGCGAGATCCACTACTTCCGGTTCGCGCGCGGCGTTTTCTAAAATCGTTTCACCATCGGCCAGCGTCGCTGCCATCATCAAGTTTTCTGTACCGGTGACGGTCACGGTATCCATGAAGATGCGCGCGCCTTTGAGGCGTTTGGCTTTCGCCAGCAGGTAACCGTGCTCGATTTGTATCTCTGCGCCCATCGCGGTCAAACCTTTGATGTGCAAATCCACCGGACGTTCGCCAATGGCGCAACCGCCGGGTAGCGAAACCTTGGCTTCGCCAAAGCGCGCGATGAGCGGACCTAATGTGAGTATCGACGCGCGCATGGTTTTGACCAAATCATACGGCGCGACCAGATTATTGATTTGCGCGCCGTTTAATTCGATGCCCATTTTTTCATCGACGGTCACCTGCAAACCCATTTGCGCCAACAAGCGCAGCATGGTGGTGACATCGACTAGATGCGGAATGTTTTTCAGCGTGAGCGATTGCGCGCTGAGCAAACCCGCGCACAAAATCGGCAGCGCGGCATTCTTCGCGCCGGAAATTTTGACTTCACCTTTGAGCGGCACGCCGCCTTGTATGAGTAATTTGTCCATTTAATTTTCTTAATTTAATCAAATAGTTATGTTATTTGTTCGAAGGTAGCTCGACTGCATTTAATTTCCACGATAAGCCTTCGCGCAGAAACACTAAAACGGTTTTTTGCTCCGGCTTATCTTTCGGCGATACACGCACGACAAAACGATTTAAGCCTTCATATCCTAAAGCAACATCGGGATTATTATCTTTTTCTGCGGCAACGTCTTGCGTTGCAGGCTCGCTCGCGCCGCCTGCCGCTTTGGGTTTTTGTCCGCGCATCATCGCGGCGAGACTATCCGGCGTGATGATTGCATCGATCATCGGGCCCATGAAGGCGCTGGCCAAGGCCGCACCAAAACCGGCGAGCGGATTATTGTCTTTCTCGCCCGCTTTCGCATTCATGCTGGCAGAAAAACTCGCTTTCAAACTTTCTTTCAAGGCTGGGTAATTGACGTAGCTCGACAGCGCGGCTGCATCACGTTTGTCGGCAGCGTCTTTCATATTTTTCACGGCCAAATAGGGCGACGCGACAAACCAGCTGACTACTGCCAGCATTGAAAACCCAATCAAGGCTTTGATTATTTTTGCCATAAAATTATTTTTGCGCCCATTGTTCCGGCGAATAGGTTTTCAATTGTAGTGCGTGAATTTCCTGCTTCATCAAATCGCCTAGCGTTTTATAGACCAATTGATGTTGCTTCACCATGTTGAGTCCCGCGAACGCCGGGCTGACGATGACGGCGTCAAAATGCACGCAGTCTTCGCCTTGCACGTCGCACACGCTGCATTCGATATTGCTTTCAATAATCTTTTTTACTTCTGCTGGTGTAATCATAGTGGACTCAATGACGTAATTTGTAGCCGCGCTTAAGCATGGCCAGGGTAAGAAGGCTTAAGGTTACCAGACAAGCTGCGGCGACGCCGAGGCTCAACCACGGCGATACATCGGACTGGCCGAAAAAGCCGTAGCGAAATCCGTCGATCATATAAAAAATCGGGTTGAAGTGTGACAGGCCACGCCAGAATTCGGGCAAGGATTTTATCGAGTAAAACACGCCAGACAAAAACGTCAGCGGCATGATGATGAAATTCTGGAACGCGGCGATCTGGTCAAATTTTTCTGCCCAGACTCCCGCGACGATGCCGAGCGCGCCCATCACACCCGCACCTATCGCTGCGAAGGCTAACACCCATAGCGGATTATGCATCGGTACCGCCACTAAAAATAAGGCCGCAAGATACACGCCCGAGCCAACCACTACACCGCGCACAATGGATGCAATCATATAGGCGCCGAAAAATTCGATATGCGACAGCGGCGTGATCAACACAAAAAAAATATTACCGGTGATTTTCGATTGGATCAAACTCGACGACGAATTGGCAAAAGCATTTTGCAACATCGACATCATGACCAAACCGGGGATCAAAAACGCGGTGTATTTCACGCCGGGATAGACGGCGACGTGTTCTTCCAACACATGGGAAAAGATCAATAAATACAACAAGGCTGTGAGCACCGGCGCGGCAACGGTCTGAAACGCGACTTTCCAGAAGCGCAGGACTTCTTTATATAACAAGGTGCTGAAGCCGCTCATTTGCTACCGCCCATGATGCTGACAAATACTTCTTCCAAATCCGGCTGGATCATTTCCATTTCTTTCACTGCGATATTCGCGCTGCGCAATTGCGCCATCACACCTTCCAGCGAATCGTAGCTGGCGAGCTCTAGCGTACAACTGCCGTTATGCTCGCTACGTAATTGCGGCTTGAGTGCTTCGGGTAAGGCGTTCGGCTCCAAGCGCAATTTGACATAGTGATTCGACGGCGCGGAGCGGAGTAAATTTTGCGTGGTATCCAGCGCAATCACTTGACCTTGTTTCATCATGGCGATGCGATTGCACAAGGCTTCGGCTTCTTCGAGATAGTGTGTGGTCAACACGATGGTGTGGCCTTGCTCGTTCAACTTACGAATAAATTGCCACAGCGTTTGACGCAATTCGACATCGACGCCGGCTGTCGGCTCGTCGAGCACGATCACCGGCGGTTTGTGTACCAGTGCTTGCGCTACCAGCACGCGGCGCTTCATTCCGCCTGAGAGCGCGCGCATATTGGCATTGGCTTTGTCGGTCAGACTCAAGTGATGTAGCAGCTCGTCGATCCAGGCGTCATTCTTTTTTAGGCCAAAATAGCCCGATTGAATGCGCAGGCATTCGCGCACGCTGAAAAACGGATCGAAAACTAACTCCTGCGGCACGACGCCGAGGTTTTGGCGTGCTGCGCGATAGTCGGTTACCACATCATGGCCCATGACTTCGAGCGTGCCGCTATCGGCGCGCGCAAGGCCGGCGAGAATACTGATTAACGTGGTTTTACCGGCGCCGTTGGGTCCGAGCAAGCCGAAAAATTCACCGCGTTGAATATCAAGATCGATCCCACGCAGGGCATGCAGCGAATCGAAGTGCTTGTGCACCTCGCGGATTTTTATAGCGGAATTCAATGGGCTGCCTGAACGAAAACCGGCGGTAAACCGCCGGTCATTTGATTTGTATTGCCTATTTTAGCGGTTTAACGCCGCCTTGTCGAAATTTACCGCGCTATGCCTCTAGAGGAAGCAGGTCTGTAACGCCATAAAGTCGCGCCAAGCTGGTCACGCTATCAGGGGTATGAAGGACGGTGAGCTTATGCGAGTGTCGATCGGCTGCGCGCCGCAATTCCATCAGTAACGAGACCGCCGATGAGTCCGCTTCCGTTACATCTTTCATATCGACGACCAAATCGCCCACGGCAATTTGCGCCATGCCCACGGTATGCAAGCTTTTCAGCGTCTGCATGACAACCGGCCCGCTGAGGGCGAGCCGGTTATTTTCAGCGTTGGCTGACATTACTTGCCGGCTTCCGAAGCGCGGTTTTTGTCGGCCATGGTTTTGACCAAGCCATCAATACCACCGGTGCGAATCTGTTCATTAAATTCACCACGGTAGTTGGTCACCAGGCTCACGCCCTCGACGGTAACGTCCACGACTTTCCAGCCAGACGCCGCTTTTTGCATGCTGTAATCAATCGGCACTGGTTGACCGCCCGGTTGATTGACCAAGGTTTTCACCGTGACTTCGGTGTCAGCCGCGGCAATTTTAGCCGGTTTGAAATCAATGGTCTGGTTTTTGTATTGCGACAATGAAGTCGAATAAGTACGCACCAGCAATTGACGGAATTCCTTGATCAAGGTCTCTTTTTGCGCATCGCTGGCATTTTTCCAGTTACGACCCATCGCCAATTGCGTCATGCGATTGAAGTCAAAATGCGGCAACACTTTCGCATCGACCAATTGATAGAGTTTATTTTTGTCCGCCATCACGCCTTTATCGGCCTTGATGATTTGCATCACTTCCTGTGCGGCGGTCATGACGAGTTCGTCCGGCGCCGTCTCAGCGAATGCAGCGGTAGCGGTTAAAGTCATTACTAACAGCAGCTTGGAAAATTTGTTCATTTTGTTCCTCATATTGAAAGAATTTGTTCAAGCCACGCCGAGGCGCTTTTTGGCCGAACACTGCTATTAACGCAGCTTAGGGCAATTCGTTTACGCCCTACTTTGGTGCGGAAGCGCCTTCTTGCGCTTTGCTGAATAAAAATTGGCTGATGAGTTTTTCCAACACAACAGCAGACTGGGTCATTTTGATATTGTCACCGTTCTTCAGCGGATTGGCTTCGTCGCCGCCCGGCTCAATGCCGATGTAGTTTTCGCCCAAAATTCCCGAAGTGAGAATCGACGCGTTACTATCTTTAGGAAAGCTGACGCTTTGGTCGAGCTTCATCGTCACCA
>JAYVJD010000261.1:0-8310 GCA_043769625.1 Pseudomonadota bacterium
GGAAAATTAGCCCATGAAAATTTTCAAAATAAGCAAAGTAACTTCCCAGCATTTAGGACAACAAAAAACCCGCCGAAGCGGGTTTTTTCATTTCGAGCCAGGCAAAAATTATTTCAGCTTGGTTTCTTTATACATCACATGCTTGCGGGCGACGGGATCGAATTTGCTGATCTCCATTTTTTCCGGCATGGTTTTTTTGTTTTTGCTGGTGGTGTAGAAATGGCCGGTACCGGCGCTGGATTCTAATTTAATTTTGTCGCGTTTGCTTGCCATGGTCGTTCTCCTTAAATCGCTTCGCCGCGAGCGCGCAAATCTGCGAGCACGGAGTCGATGCCATTTTTATCAATAGTGCGCAGGCCGGCGTTGCTGAGGCGCATGCTTACCCAGCGGTTTTCGCTCTCAACCCAGAACTTGCGATATTGCAGGTTCGGCAAGAAACGACGCTTGGTTTTATTGTTGGCGTGAGAAACATTGTTCCCTACCATCGGCTTTTTGCCGGTAATCAGACAGACTCGTGCCATGATGCAACTCCGTAACTCGTTGATTTAATTGAAGTTTTATAAATACTCTCCGGCGTCACACCGGAACAAGACCGCGATTATAGCCGATTTCCCATGTCGGGCTCAAGGGAAACCTGCGTTAACTTAAAGCAAGCCGCGCTCGGCAAAAGACAGCACGCCGCTGGCCCCAACAATAAAGTGATCGAGCACGCTGACGTCGATTAATTTTAACGCTTGTTTCAATACGCGCGTCAGGTCTTCATCCGCGCGCGAGGCTTCGGCCACGCCAGATGGATGGTTGTGCGCGAAGATGACGGCGGCAGCGTTGTGATACAGCGCGCGCTTGACGACCTCACGCGGATAGACGCTGGTTTGCGTCAGCGTGCCGGAGGATAACTCTTCCACTTCGATGACGCGATGTTGCGCGTCGAGAAAAATGCCGACGAAGACTTCATGCTGCTTTGATTGCAAAGTGAGACGCAAATAGTCGCGCACCGCTTGCGGCGAGTTGAGCAAATGCGGTTCGCGCATTTTTTCTTGCAGCGCGCGGCTGGCCATTTCTAACACCGCTTGAAATTGCACATACTTCGCCGGGCCCATGCCGTTGACTTCGGTGAAGGCCGCCTGCGAGGCGCTGAAGATGCCGGATAAATTATCGAAACGTTGCAACAGTTCGCGCGCCAGATCGACCGCGCTTTTGCCTACAACGCCGGTGCGCAGAAAAATCGCCAGCAGCTCAGCATCAGACAAGCTGGCCGCGCCTTTGCTCAGCAGCTTTTCCCTCGGGCGGTCGTCTTCGGGCCAATCGGTTATCGCCATTGCTTGGACTTTTTGCGGTTACGTGTAGAATATTTGTCATTATGACTGAAACTACTCGAAAACGCGTCGTACTCGGCATCACTGGCGGCATCGCGGCTTACAAGGCCGCCGAGTTCACGCGCTTATGCGTGCAAGCGAATATCGATGTCCAGGTCGTGATGACTGACGCGGCTCAACAATTTATCACTGCAGTGACGATGCAAGCTTTGTCGGGCAATAAAGTGCATACCCATTTGTGGGATGCTGATGTCGCCAACAATATGGCGCATATCGATTTGTCGCGCGATGCCGCTGCGATTTTGATCGCCCCCGCCAGCGCGGATTTCATCGCCAAGCTGGTCCATGGCTTGGCTGATGATTTACTCTCAACACTGTGCCTCGCGCGCGACTGTCCCTTGTTAGTCGCGCCGGCGATGAACAAACAAATGTGGGAATCCCCCGCGACTCAGCGCAATATTAAACAACTCACGCAAGACGGCATCGCCGTGCTCGGCCCCGCTGCGGGCGACCAGGCTTGTGGCGAAATCGGTATGGGTCGCATGTTGGAAGCGGCAGATCTATTTGCTGAACTCCAAAAATTCTTGGCCGCGCAAAAAAAAACGCTAAAAAATAGTTCTTCTGTATTAACCAACAAACATATCGTCATCACCGCTGGGCCGACGTTTGAAGCCATAGACGCGGTGCGTGGCATTACCAATTCCAGCAGCGGCAAAATGGGTTACGCCGTAGCGCAGGCCGCGCTTGAGGCAGGCGCAACGGTCACATTGATTTCCGGCCCCGTTTCCATCATGCCGCCCGCACAAGCGAAAATAATTCACATTACCAGCGCGGCGCAAATGGCCGATGCGGTGAAACAAAATATTACCGAAGCCGACATGTTTATCAGCGTTGCAGCGGTGGCGGATTACACGCCGGTGAAACCATCCGCACAAAAAATCAAAAAAACATCTGCCGCGTTACAAATCGAATTAAAACCAACCGAAGATATTTTGGCCTTTGTGGCAAGCTTGCCGGATGCGCCGTTCTGCGTTGGCTTCGCGGCGGAGAGTAACGACTTGCGCGAATATGCCGAAGCAAAACGCAAACGTAAAAAAATTCCCTTGCTTGCAGCGAACTTAGTGCAGGAAGCAATGGGACGCGATGACAATGCACTGATTTTATTTGACGAAGAAGGCGAACATCCCTTACCGCGCGGACCGAAAATTGAACAAGCGCGCATGTTAATTGTGCATGCGGCAAAACTTTTTTCTGCGCAGTCGAAAAATAAAACGCCGGCGTTATCTCTCGCCAGTTCGCGTAAAAAATAGTTTTTTGTAAATACCGTAACTAATTGATTAATATAAGAAAATTACCATGCAAAAACTCGACATCAAAATCCTCGATCCGCGCCTGACCGCGCATCTTCCGACTTACGCTACCGCTGGTGCAGCAGGTTTGGATTTGCGCGCATGCATCGATCACCCGCTCACCATTGCGCCGGGCTCGACCGAATTAATTCCCGCCGGCATTGCGATTCATCTCGCCGACCACGGACTCGCCGCGATGATTTTGCCGCGCTCGGGTCTCGGCCATAAACACGGCATCGTGCTGGGCAATCTAGTCGGCTTGATCGACTCCGACTATCAAGGGCAGATTTTTATTTCGGTGTGGAATCGTTCGCACACGCCGTTTTTGCTCAATCCGCTCGAGCGTATCGCGCAACTGGTCGTGGTCCCCGTAGTTCAAGTTCAATTGAATGTCGTGCATGAGTTTGACCAGAGCGAGCGCGGCGCGGCCGGTTTCGGCAGCACCGGCAAACACTGATGAGATCAAACAGCGCGATTATTTTATTTGCTCACGGCGCGCGCGATCCGCAATGGGCACTGCCGTTCGAAAAAATCCGTGCACTGATGCAGCAGCAATTGCCCGACACGGAAATCAAACTTGCGTTTCTTGAATTGATGCAGCCTGGCCTGGCCGACACGGTAAAAAACCTGGCGCAAAAAGACTTTTCACGCATCACGCTGATTCCGCTGTTTATGGCGCAAGGCGGACATCTGAAAAAAGATTTGCCTTTGATGCTGGATGACATCCGAAATGACAATCCCGCCGTTAACATAAGCGTCACGCCGCCGATTGGCGAGTCGGACGATATTCTCAGCCTGATTGCGAAATGGGCCGTGGACCAACATTCAAGCCAGCAAACTGCCCGATGAAAATTCGATCGCTGATATCCTTTTTTATCCTCACGCTGTGTTTAAGCGCAACGGCGCAATCGGCCGATGCGCGCGACAACCGCATCAAATTACACATCAACGGCCATACCATTCGCGCTGAAACTGCGCGTACGCCGGAGGAGCGGTCCAAAGGTTTAATGAACCGCCGGCATATGGGCAAAAACGACGGCATGCTGTTTGTGTTCGAGCCGCCGCAGATTGTCGGCATGTGGATGAAAAATACTTTGCTGCCCTTGTCCGTCGCGTTCATCGACGAGCAGGGCCGCATTATCAATATCGCCGAAATGTTGCCGGAAACTTTGGACACCCACACTTCTCTCGCGCCGGCGAAATACGCGCTGGAATTGAATGCAGGCTGGTTTGATCAGCACGGCATTTTGGCAGGGAAAGCTGTCGTGGGAGTCGAGGCAGCGTTGAAAAAGCCCATCACCGTTAAACCGGCAGCCCGAGGAAAATAAAATAGACCCCACCGTTGTCTCGCACGGCATTCAACTCGCCGTCGCGCCGGTTTTTTTACTCACGGCAGTCGCTGCGTTGATCGGATCGTTCGCTACGCGGCTCGCGCGCATTATCGACCGCGCGCGCTTGCTGGAAGAAAAATTGGAAGCGGAATCGATCAAAAATATTCGTGCTGCACATTGGGAATTGAAGCGCCTGCGTTTGCGCGGACGAATTGTCAGCGCATCGATGGCAATGCTGACGATTTGCGCGCTGATGATCGGCATTACGATTATGGCGTTGTTTCTCGGTGAGACGACGCAACTGCATATTCAACGTTGGGTGCCGCTGAGTTTTATTGCTGGTGTGATATTTTTTCTGGTCGCCTTGCTCGGTTTTCTGGTTGAAACTCTACTCGCAATGCATGTCTTGCGCTTTGGCCGCAATCTTAAAATAGATTAATATAATCAATTAGTTATATAAATATTTGGATTTCTGATTAGAGCAAACGCCCGGCCGTTGCGATCACGGTAGTGAGCAAACCCAGGCCTAAATTCAGCGCAATCATTTTGCGAATTTGTGCCAGTTGTTCCCCCGCTGCTTTCCATTCTGCCGCCGCGACATAACGCGCGAGACGTTTGTACGGCGCGAAATAAACGTGCGCGAAAATTCCCATCATGATGAGACCCAACAACATCATGACGTTCACATAGAGTCCAGCCGTTTTAAAACCACCGGTCAGACCGACCATGCCAAAACCGCTGACCAAAATCAGCGCGATAGCAATCCACACCCAGAAAAAAAATCGCGCGAAGGTGGCGTTCCACAAATTTAATCGCTCCGGCGCTTCGAGCGTTTTTGCGGCGGCGGGGCGCAAGGCAACATAGGCGAAAAACATTCCGCCGACCCAAACGGTGACGCTGAGTAAATGCAAACATAAAAATACATAAGTCATACGCTTTGTCTCCGAAATTCTCATTCATAGTACGACTAATGCGCGCACTGGCGCAAACGTTTTGCGATGAATCTCGCTGACGCCGTGCTCGCGTAGCGCGGCCAGATGCAGCGCAGTGCCATAACCTTTGTGTTTATCGAAATGATATTGCGGATAGAGCGCGTGCATTTCCACCATTTCTGCATCGCGCGCGGTCTTGGCCAGAATCGACGCAGCAGAAATCGCGGCGACTTTGCTGTCGCCCTTCACGATGGCTTGCGAAGGAATGCTGGTCTTGGGGCAATATAGGCCATCGATCAGCGCTTCATTCGGCTTGATCGACAACGCTTCCATTGCACGCTTCATCGCCAGCAAACTGGCTTGCAGAATATTGATCGTATCGATTTCTTCCACCGACGCGGTGGCGACCGCCCACGCGAGCGCGTCGCGTTTGATCAGCAGCGCGAATTGATCGCGCCGATGTTCAGATAATTTTTTTGAATCGGCCAAGCCGTCAATCGGTTTGGCCGGATCGAGTATCACCGCCGCCGCAAACACGGCGCCAGCGAGCGGGCCGCGCCCGGCTTCGTCCACGCCGCACATCAGCGCGACCAAATGCTGAGACTTTATTGCCATGATGATTTATTTGCTTAAATAAGGCTGAATCGCCTGCGCCAATTTGGCCGCATTATTTTGCCGCAGACTGTGATGCATGGCGGTGAATTTATTGACCATTAATTCGCGCAGTCTAGGCTGCTGCAGTAAATTCACCAGCGCAGTGGCGAGGTTTCTCGGCGTCGCGTCGTCTTGCAACAACTCCGGCACAATAAATTCGCCCGCCAGAATATTCGGTAAACCGACATAAGGCAGATAGGCTTTGCGCTTCATGATGCGATAGGTCAGCGGCGACATTTTATACGCGATGACCATCGGGCATTTCAACAGCGCGGCTTCGAGCGTCGCCGTGCCACTGGCGACCAGCGCCGCGTCGGCTGCCGCCATCGCGTCGTGCGAATGGCCGAACATAATGGTGAGAGGCACGTCTTGGGCGTCGAGACGCACGATGGCTTGTTCAAATTGATTACGCGTATGTCGGCTGGCGAGCGGCACAAGGAAATGCGCTTCGGGTAATTGCTCGTGAATCAGGCGCGCGGCACGAATAAATAAATCCGCGTGGTGATTCAATTCGTTTTCGCGGCTGCCAGGGAGCAAGGCGATCACATGACTCGGATGGTTCATGCGGATTTGCGAGCGGGCGGCAAATTTATCGGGCTCGATTTCCAACTCATCGGCCAGCGGATGACCGACGTAGCTGACCGGGATGCCTTGCTTTTCATACAGCGCATTTTCAAACGGAAAAATCGTCAGCATGCGCGATACCGACGCGCCGATTTTGTGAATTCGCTCGCCGCGCCACGCCCAGATCGACGGGCTGACGTAATGCAAGGTCGGAATATTTTTCGCTTTGAGCGCCGCTTCTAGGGCGAGATTAAAATCCGGCGCATCGATGCCGATAAATAAATCTGGCGGATCAGCAGAAAAATGTTCGATGAGCTTTTTGCGCATGCCGATGATTTCGCGATAGCGCCGCAACACTTCGAGGTTGTAACCCGACACGGAAAGTCGCTCCATCGGGAACATCGACTTCGCACCTGCGGTTTGCATTTTCGGTCCGGCGATGCCGATGAATTCGATTTGCGGATATTGGGCGCGTAACGCTTTGATCAATAAGCTACCGAGCAAATCGCCCGATGCCTCCCCTGCTACTATGCCGACGCGCATGAAACACCTAGAAAATAGATTAATTAAATCAAATACTTACCGAACTATGCCGCGTGTGGACGCGGCCAGTGAATCGAGCAAAATTTTGAGTGAAGGGCAGTCGAGCGAGCGTGCCTCAATCGCGGCTATTGCTTCGGCTAAACTCAAACCGGATTTATACAAAGCCTTGTACGAGCTCTTGATCGCGGAAATATCCTCGCTGGAAAATCCGCGTCGCTTCAAACCTTCGCTATTGATGCCGAATGGTTTTGCCGTATTACCTGCCGCAGTAACGAACGCGGGTAAGTCTTGTAGCAGTATGGTGCCCATCGCCGTCATGCTATGCGCGCCGATGTGAACGAACTGATGCACAACGGTGAAGCCGCCGAGAATCGCGTAATCGCCCAAGCGCACATGACCGGCAAGCTGCGCGTTGTTGGCAAAAATCGTATGGTTGCCAACCTGACAGTCATGCGCGATGTGGGCATAGGCCATGATCCAGTTGTCGTTCCCTACGCGCGTCACACCGCCATCTTGCGCGGTGCCGCGATTAAAGGTGCAGAATTCACGGATAGTATTTCTATCGCCGATGTCGAGGCGCGTCGGCTCGCCGGCATATTTTTTATCTTGCGGCGCTTCGCCTAGGGAGACAAAGCCGAAAATTTTATTCTCGCTGCCAATGGTCGTTGGACCACTAATCAGCGCGTGCGCGCCAACCGTCGTACCCGCGCCAATTTCCACGCCCTCACCGATGACCGAATAGGCACCAATGCTGACATCGCTCGCCAGCTTCGCGCTCGGGTGGACTATAGCGGTCGGGTGTATGCGCGCACTCATTACAATGCTCGCACGGCGCACAACAATTCTGCTGTCGCGACAATTTCGCCGTTGACTTTCGCATTGGCAGAAAATTTCATCAGTGCTTTTTTGAACACCAGCATATCGACTTCAAGATGAATCTGATCGCCTGCACTGACTGGTTTTTTGAACCGGCAACTATCGATGCCGACAAAATAATAAACCGATTTGTCATCTGGCTTGGTGTTGGCGGTTTTGAATGACAAAATCGCGGCGGCTTGCGCCAAGGCTTCAATCACCAGCACGCCGGGCATGACCGGATGATGCGGAAAATGGCCGACGAAAAACGGTTCGTTGATGCTGACGTTTTTCACCGCGACGATGCGCTTGCCAGCCTCGCATTCCAGCACGCGATCGACCAGCAGGAACGGATAGCGATGCGGCAAGTATTGCAGGATTTCGTGAATGTCCATGGCGCTCATTTGTCTTGCTCCAATTGTTTGATTTTATCTTGCAAGGCGCGCAATTTCTCTGCGAAGGTATCCAGATTGCGCAAGTTCGCCGCCAGCTTAAGCCAATCGGCATGGGAGGTAAATGGCGTAGAGGAAATCGACGTGTAAGTGCCCGCTTGCGTAATCGACTTGCTCACCAGCGTGAAACCGGAAATATGCACGTCGTCGGCAATCTCGATATGTCCAACAAGACCCGCCGAGCCGCCAATCGTACAGCGCTTGCCAATTTTCGTGCTGCCAGCAATCCCCGCGCAACCCGCTATCGCGGTGTGGGCACCGATGCGGCAGTTATGACCGATTTGAATTTGGTTATCCAGTTTCACTCCGTCTTC
>JAYVJD010000262.1:0-8237 GCA_043769625.1 Pseudomonadota bacterium
GAGTAGTCATAGCATATCGTCTTGGGAATCGTGCGATTCCAAGGGCGGTATACGATGAATTTCAGTCAAGCGTTCGGTGCGTACCGGCCAAAAGGCGACATCGGTTCATTAATATATGTTGCCTGATAACCGCCATTCGATGCAAGACACTAATTCATAGATCAGATGAGCAATCGTAATCTCATTTACCTGCATCGCAGCTAAACAAAATCGGGCCTCGCATGTCAGATACCTTACGCCAATACCGCGATTGTATTCTTGGCCCCAATATGCCCTACGCAATCGATCATCGCGAATTTGGCGTCGTTGCGTTGCGGGGCGACACGCTTGACCAAATTTCCATGCATTTGACTAAATTTGAACTCGGGATGTAAACTCAAGCGCGACTGAATGTCACTCAAGGCGCAATCGATTTTGCAGTATTTAGGGCCTTTACAATTTAATTTTCTTATCAAACAAAAATGAAAATAATCACCATTTCCCTGTTTCTAATTTTCTCGACCGCAAGCTATGCAGGCAAGTGGATCACGAATAATAAGGGCGGATGCCAGGTATGGAACGAAAATCCGATTGCAAACGAACACATAAGCTTCTCTGGTTCTTGCCCAACGGGTAAAGTCGAAGGCAAAGGCGAGGTGCAGTGGTTTATTGCAGGAAGACTAGTAAGTCGTACCCAGGCCAATTGGGTCGATGGGAAGGTATCTGGTCTCGTATGGATTTTTTTCGAAAACGGCAATACTTTCATGGCCAACAGTGACCGCACGGATGGCAAACGAACTGGGAATGGAACGTTTACGCCGAAAACAGACGTCCCTCACCTTGTCGAACTTGTAGATGGAACACCGATCGGGAAAGGTTCCCGCTTTACTAAAGACGGGACGATTGAAGTCAGTTGGGTAGACGGAAAATTTGTTCCTATACCGAAGGCCGTCGCGGTCGCATCTACTGCGGGTGAATGGATCGCGGACAAAAAAAGTGGATGCCAAATTTGGAATGAATATCCAGTGACAAACGAATCCATCACGTTCTCAGGTGCTTGCCCTAACGGTAAGGCCGAAGGCCCTGGCGAGGTGCAATGGTTCATTGACGGAAGACCGATCAGTCGCACGGGGATTGTAAAATGGATAAACGGGCAAGTTTCTGGTTACGCTTCAATTACATTTGAGAATGGCGATACTTTGTTCAGCAACAGTACGGACGGAAAACGAACTGGGAAAGGCAACTATACGACTAAATCTGGGGACGACTACAAAGTTCATTATGATGTTTATCTTGTCGATGGAAAGCTAGCAGACTCGCATTCGGCTCCTCGAGCGCGTTCGACGCCAAAACCCTCAGAGCCTACATCCCCTTCGACAGCCCCGCAGGAGGAGGGAAATCTCTGTCTAAAAGCAAAGGCTCCCGGTCCAGACTCAACGCCAAATCTATCGACAGATTTTTATGGGACTTGTGCAGATGGCAAGGGAATTGATGGGATTGTCATATGGAAACTGAACGACATAGCATACTCGCTGAGTTGCTTGGCAAGTGGGGCATCACATTTCGACATCGCTTATAGATTCTCTTCCGACCGGTTCAATGAATCAAGCTGTATGAAATTCTTAAAGACCATACCAAACTATTGCAAGTCCGGCGGCTGGACGGGGCAGTGTAAGGATGGGAAACCGCATGGCATAGGTATCAACGAATCCTCACTAAAAAAAGGCCTTGGAAATACAGAATATCGTACCTATATTGGCCAGGCTCGTGATGGCGTAGTAAGTGGAATGGGAACGGAAAGGTTCATTGATCAATGCGGGGCATTAGGTTGTACCGGAAAGGAATTGTACTGGTTTGGCTGGTGGGCCAACGGTTCAAAAGATTTTGAGTGCAAAGAAGCCGCTGATAAATGTTTTAATGCGCCTCAAGTTCGAGCGGATAAGGCACAAAAGGAAGCCCAAGCAGCTAAGGCAGACGCAGTCGCAAGCCAAAAGCGCGAAAAGAACAAAGAAGTTCTAACAGAATTAGAAAAAGCAATCAAATGCGAAGAAGCAGAGCAATTCGTCGAAAGGCAACCCGAGCAGGAACGACCCTATTTTGCAAAGAAATCTTGCCTGAACGAACGTCGTTACAGGGCGCTTGAGCAGGCTCAAAATCCCCAAGAGATCTACCTAGGTGCAGTGAAATTTGAATCGGACGGCGAGCGTTCGAGAGCAAAGAGTCTCTACGAGCTGATCATGGAAAAATTTTCGGCGAATCCCATCGCCCTGAAGGCCGCCGACCGCTTAGCGGCATTGGTTGATGTTGAAGCCATTAACCGAAGTAATGCCAGCAAAGAGCAAGCCGTACGCGATGCAAATCAGGCCGCGGAAAGACGTCAGGCGGAGTTTGAACGAAATCGGTCTGCCGAAAAAATAGATGCTTCGCAAAGTTGTAGTTCAAGAATTAGTTCCTGCAACAATTCGTGTGATCCGATTCGAGATGGTGACCAGAGATACGCTTGCAGAAGTGGATGCGAATCTATTTGCACGAAGTGACTAACGAAAGCGATAGCCAATTACGAAATCTGCTGGCCGGCAATAACAAGTGGCATAAATTGGATTTGACCACACGCGACGAAGCGCCTCAGCGACAAAATAAATTTCTTAATAATTCTTAGGGGTAGGATCAGCCCGCGTAGGGCGCAATAACCGAAGGGCATTGCGCCGTATGTAAGCAGGCGTAGGTTGCGCACGGCACACGCGGAAAAATCCAAATGCTTTGCCCATTTCGAATCCGAGTGCGCCGTGCGCACCCTACATTCTTTATCGTGCCACGAACCTGATGAATACTTTCGCGCGACATTGCATGCCTGAAACACCTGACCAATATTAGATCTCAGCGATGCCACATTTCAACGCAATTTATTTCGCCGAAGCAGCCAATCGCTTCAATCCCTGTCGATCGATTTTGTCTGTACCCGTTTTCTGCAACGCGGCGAGATAATAAAACCGGCGCGGATATTTGTAGGATGTCAATTGCGATTTGACGAATTCTTGCAGCGTGCGCGTTGTGGCCTCGTCGCGCGCGATGCCTTCGCGCAGCACAACAAACGCGGCGAGCGTCATCAATCGATTTTCTTCTTCGATGCCTAACACGGCGCATTCTTGCACGTCGGGATGTTCGGCGAGGCAGCGTTCAACTTCAAGCGGATACACCCACTGCCCGCTCACTTTAACCAAATCGTCGACGCGGCTTTCGAAAAAATAAAATCCTTCTTCGTCGAGGCGAAAACGATCGCCGGTATAAATCCAACCCTCACGCATCGTCTCGGCGGTTTTCTCCGGTCTATTCCAATACAGCGGCGCTTGCGAATCGCCGCGCACCCACATGACGCCCGAGCCGCCGGGTCCGACGATGTTTCCATCTGGATCGGTGAGTTTGATTCCGTAACCGGGAACGCGCGCGCCGCTGGCGCCGATTTTCTGTCGCTCTACTTGATTGGATAAATAAATGTGCAGCACCTCGGTGGAGCCTAGTCCCTCCACGATATTCAAGCCATAGCGCTGTTGCCAGTCATGGTAGAGCTCACCCGATAAGGTTTCCGCGGCGGAAAGGCACAGACGCACGCTCGTTAGATCACGCTGCTCGGAGCCGGGATGCGCGACGAGTGCGTTGTACAGCGTTGGCAATCCGAATAACATTGTCGGTCGATGGCGCTCAAAGGTTTCGAACACGGCTTGCGCGTCCGGGCAAGAGAACGCTCGTCGCGCCGACGGAAAACGGAAACGTCACCGAGTTGACGAAACCATAAGCAAAGAAAATTTTCGGCGGCGAGAACACGATGTCACTCTCGCGAATGCCCAACACGCCTTTGCCGTGGGCCAAGTGTGTGTAGGGCATATCGTGATGCAAATGCAGCACGCCCTTCGGCCGTCCGGTTGAGCCGGAGCTATGCATCCAAAACGCCATCTCATCGCGATGGGTATTGGCCCCTGAGAACTGATCGGAATAGGTTTCGATCCATTCCTGGCTATGGTGAATACTCGCCAAGCCAAGATTCGGCATGTCTTTTGGCGCACCGGCAAAAACAATATGACGTAAGCGCGATGCGGGTAACGATTCGTGGCTGAGCAGAGATGCTAATTCGCCGCTGATAACCGCTGCTTCCGCGCCGCAATCCTGCGCGTAGAATCCGACTCGTTTCGCAGGAGACAGTGTATTAATCAGCACCGGCACAAAGCCCGCGCGCATGGCGCCGAAAATGGCGGCGACATATTCAGGTATATCGTGCATCAGCAGCAATACACGGCTGCCGCGCCCCAAGCCCATCGCCGCAAGACCGTTGCCCACACGCGCGGCTGCGGCACAAAGTTCTCCGTACGTAACGCGACGTTCGCCGCAGAGAATTGCCGTTTTCCCAGATCGATTGGCGGCGAGATTGTCGTACAAGATTCGAGAGCAGTTGTAAAACTCGGGAACAGAAAATTCGATTTCCTTTGCGGCAGCACACGCGCGATCAAATGGGTCGGCGATGGGAGAAGTATTTTGCTCTGTGGCACGCGCCGCCATAACTTGCGCCATAAATTTCGGCGCCATTTCCGTGAGCCGTGCGTCGCTGATGCGGCCGCTGCGCGCCATGTAATCGTAGGCAAGTTGCGTCGGCGTGTAGTGCATTTTGTCCGCCATACGCGGCGCGAAATCTCGCTCTTAGAATTGGCACACGACAGAATTCACGCCGTCGGCGCCGATAACCCAATCCGCATCTCGCCAATCCTGCGGGTTCGCAATGCGCTTACCGAAATGCAAATTCACACCGGATTCGCGGCACAGCGCTTGTAAAAATTGATTGATCTGTAAACGCCCGATCACGGAAAAGCCATTGCCGTCGATGTCGACTTTCATATCGCGATGCACGATGCGTTGCATCGGCCACGACTCCATGTGCGGCAGCAACCGAGCGTACAAATCCGGCGCGTCACGCTCGAGGAAATTTAACGCGCCTTGCGAAAACACCACGCCGAAACCGGATGCGCTCCCCGCTTCGTTTTGCTAGATCACCTCGACGGTGTTTTTCGGAAAGCGCCGCTTGTGCAGCAACGCGAATAGCAAGCCGGCTGGGCCGGCGCCGATGATTATGCTATGCATATAGAAATTGTTTTGTGGGGTGGGCACGATTTTTGTGCCCACGCGTGGGTGAATAAATTGTCGACGGCGTGAGCAAACGATACGGCCGTTTGCCCACCCTACACAGGATTATTTTTTCAATGTCGGGTGCATTTATGCACCGTTCGAAACCCATGGTGCATAAATGCACCCTACCAGCCGATGCGACAGAAGCCGCATTGATACTGGCTCTTCGGCATGCCACTGCCACGAATCAAGTGGGGCGTGCCTGTCAGGCCGATCAACCTTTCGCTTCCATCGCACGCTTATGCGCCATTAATCCCATCAAGCGGCGATCGCGCCATTTCGAACGCGCGCCGATATCGCTCACTTGCATATATTGGCGCCGCTCTTTTTCGATTTTCGCGAGTAATTCGTCGCTCCACGGCCGCGCGGTGGATTGTTCCGAGCGATCCATTTCATAAATCATCGGGCCGAAGCGACGCGAATAATCGGCGATGCCACCGGGCGCGTTGAGATCCCCTACTTCGAACGGGCCGATGAAAGACCAACGCAAACCTAAACCGTCTTTCAAGCATTTGTCCAAATCTTCGACGCCGACATAGCCGTCGTCCACCAGACGATAGGCTTCCGCCATCAACGCCCATTGCAAGCGATTCAGAATAAATCCCTGCGTTTCCTTATTCATCATGATCGGTTTTTGCCCGACCGCTTCCATGAGATCGTAGGTGCGTTTCGCGACGTCGGGCGCGGTAAATGCCGCAGGCGAAACTTCCACCAGCGGAATCAAATAAGGTGGATTGACCGGATGCGCAACCAAGCAACGATGCCGGCCTTTAACTTCAGTCGCGAAAGCCGACGTCATAAACGTCGACGTCGAGCTGGCGAGAATCGTATTCGGCGCAGCCGCTGCATCCATATCCGCGAAAATTTGCTTTTTGATGTCGACATTTTCCAGCGTGCTTTCCTGCGCGTAAGCGGCGCCGTCCAATACTTCTTTCAGCGTTTTCGCCGACGTCATGCGCGCACGAATCACACTCGGTGCTTCAGAAATCAAACCGAATTCCTGAAGGTCTTGCAGGCTGCTCTCGACCGTTTCTAGCGATTTCGTTACCGTTTCGGCATTCGAATCGTACAGCATCACCGGATACCCAGCGCGCGCGAATACGATTGCCCAGGCGCGGCCGACCAGCCCGGCGCCGACGATTGCGATTTTGTCCATCTGGCGAAGTCCTGAAGTGTAAACGCGTAGTTTAATTCAGACGAGCGCATTGCGCTGCGACAATAGCTGCGATAGACCCACCCTGCATCTTCACTGCGATCATTCGGGAAGCTCTGATTCGCCTATCGACTTCGCGCTGAGAAATCAGCCTTCAATTTCTGGTGCAGATGGCGCCATTTCGCCGTCGTCGGACATTTCGACCGGTGTTGCCTGGGTTGCCATCGACGGCGGCGCGGCGATCAGCGGTTCTGCATCGTCGCCTTCTACTTCGTTGGTGACAGTAGTAAGAATTTCATCGTCGTCGTCAGCGATCGGATTGGAATGCGTGGCCGGAGTCCGGTTTATACCAAGCGCGCTTTCGTTCGCTAGATTTGAGCTGGTGGGCAGACTAGGAATCGTTTGAACGGGTTGCACGACTGCCATAGCGGCATTCATGAAGGGCGCGGCTTTAATCGCTTCGATTTTGCGCACGGGTATCGAAGTAGCGGCGATCTTACGCTGCGCATTCGCAGGCGCGAGGTTATGTTTCGGTGCCGGCGTATGGGCGATCGCGGCTGGACGTTCAACCGTGAATGATACGAATACATCAAAGCCGTACAACACGCTAACGATCGCGGCAATTACAAGCGGGGGAAAAGCAATGCTTCTTAAGTCCATTAAAACTGTCCAAAAAATTCCGCAACGAGTCCGGCTGGGAGTCTCGTTGCGGGTAAATTTCGTAAGGCCCGACTGAGCGTTCGTGCCTTACGGAGGATTAACGGGTACGGCAACCCACCGTATCACTGGCTACGACGGAACCTTTCGCGTTGACAATCTTACCCGTCACTGCGCCTTGGATAAAGGTACGCGAAATAGCGGTGGCGCCGGCGGCGATATCGTTCGGCGCGCTGTCGAAATCGAATTTCACTTCGTCGCCCACCGTTGGCCTGGCGACCGATGTTTTGGTATTCGCACCGGAAATCACGATAGCTTTGTAGGAACCTGTGGCCAGGCCATCGCCGTCGACGGAAATTTTCGAACGATCGGCGCGCTTTTCGCACGTAACGCGAACGCCCGCGGCACTGACGTCGGTTACGGTCATGGCAAGCACGGCAGCGCTACAGATCGCGGCAAACAAAGGTTTAAGTTTCATAGCAATATCTCCTTGAGGTTAATCATTTAAGGGTAGTAATTTTAATGGGATTATTTCCCATGTATTAATCCTAAGCAATGAGTGTGCCATCTAGGCGACTTATACATAATCTATTGTTTAATATACACCTATTACATTTGATAACTGCGCTTGTTGGTCATTTAGCAAGTTAATGCCCAATCTCGGGGGATTACACCCACCAGAATTGGGGGAAATGACGCAATGGTGACGAATATAGCGTTCGTAAGAGAGTTGCGAAAGAGTGCCGTGCCACAAGATAATGGCCCGAGGCCACTCCGTGCTCTGAGGCCGCCCGTACCGGCGCGGTTTTCCAAGCACTATGCCTGGAACACCGCTCCCATCCTTGCGCTTACGATAGGCAATAAAAACCTAACCGAGCGTTTCGACGTTCCCGCATACCGGTATCGCTTGGCCGGAGATGTTTTTGCCGGCATCGGAACAAAGAAATAGAATCGTATTGGCTATATCTTGCGCGCTCACCATGCGGCGCATCGAGACATTGGCAAGCAGCCGATCGCGATAGGCCTCAAAGGTCATGCCGACGGATTTCGCCTTGGCGTCGATGACGCGATCAATGCGCTCGCCTTCGACGATACCCGGCTGAATGCAATTGACGCGGATATTATCCGGCCCCAACTCCATCGCCAAGCTCTCGGTGAAGCCGACCAGCGCAAATTTTGCGGACGAGTAAGGCGTGCGTAGCGGAAACCCTAAGCGGCCCGCCGATGAGGATAAATTCACGATCGAACCGCCCCCCGCCGCCTTGAGCGCAGGCAC
>JAYVJD010000263.1:0-3060 GCA_043769625.1 Pseudomonadota bacterium
CACGCAAGGTGCGCCCGCCTCCGACATGATCCGCTTCGCACCCGCCTTATTTCCCATGGAGCGGATGGATGCGGGCGACGGGCCGATAAATACGAGACCTGCATCGATGCAGGCCTGCGCGAAGTCCGCGTTCTCGGCGAGAAAACCATAACCTGGATGCACGGCATCAGCACCGGTGCGGCGCGCGGCGCCGATGATCGCGGCGATATTCAGATACGACGCCGATGGGCGCGCCGCGCCGATACAAACTGCTTGATCTGCTTCGGCAACGTGGCGGCTGCGCAAATCCGCATCTGAGTACACGCCAACAGTGCGGTAGCCTGCCGCTTTCGCACTGCGCATCACGCGCAACGCGATCTCACCGCGATTGGCGATTAAGATACTTCGGAAGGGCGTCACGCGGGCCATGCTTAGCGCAACTCTGCGCTGGGCTTAAGAAATGAGTTCAAAGGTTAGCACCCTCGATAATATTTGCGTGGCCGATGCTTGGCTGAACTGATGCTGACTTTGATACCAGGCAGCAAAATCGGGTTTTCCAGGTCCTTCAGCTTGTTTACCTACGCCAATAAGCGCGACTCCGCTGGCGACAGCGATACTCGCAAGGATCGAACGTCGAGTTTTTGAAAACATGATTGCTTTGGGGAATAACAAGTGATCGACCGTACTCAAAGGGTGGCTCGTATGCGCTGCCGCGCAAGCTTTGCGAGACTAAGGCTAAGTCTCAACCGGCGGAGCGTCTTGTGTCAATTAGCTGTGCGGGTGACGTCTCAAGCGGTGGCGCCGGGCAGCGCATGCACGCATTCGTATGGTGATCCTTAGTAAACTCGGGGAAGTGGTGCTTAAAGTTTCATCAAAACTTATCCAAGTTTTTAGCATATGGGCGCGTGAAGGCAATGGAGCGGTTAGCGTTTCTCAATTGCTTTGATTAAACACGTAGCGCAAAGACAGCTTGCGTTACTGGGACTTGGCGGCGGGATATGGGGCAGACTGGTACACCAGCAGGGAACTTCAGGGTTTGACATGCCGCATACGAATGCGATGCCGCATTGCTCGCAACGCGCATTGGGCGATACAACTTGATCTGTCTTCTGCAATGAATTGTCATGATCACGACGATACGCTGCTCCGCGTGCAACGAGCTCACCGTTAACGTGTGCGCGCTGCCGATCCGAGTAGTTGATCCAGTCCGTAATTTCCTGGACGTTACGAAAGCAACCGATGCACATTTGGGTCGCGCTATCCAATGTGCAAACGTTGATGCAAGGTGAATTGGAATTGGCGGGCGGTGTCATCGGTTAGCTTGAGTTTGGCAACGACTGTCTTCGCGCCGCGCCCATTCGCTAAATAACCGATGCAGCGCATCGAGACCGTCGGTTAACGCCGCAGGCCCTGGCTGCAAAATGATGGGCGATTTAATTTCGTGTAGCTCGCCATCGATGACAGCAGGAATTCGCTGCCATTCGGGACGCGCCGCAACGCGTTCAGGCCGGAACTTTTTACCGCACCACGAGCCGATAATAATGTCAGGCGAACGTCGGATCACTTCGCTCGCATCATGAATTATTCGATCTTTGCCTAAGCCGCACGCCGCCAACTCGGGAAATATGTCGTCGCCGCCGGCGATGCTCACCAATTCGCTAACCCAGCGGATCGCGCTGATTTGCGGCTCGTCCCATTCTTCGAAGTAGACGCGTGGGCGTCGCGGCAGCATCGACGCCGTGCGTAAAACGCTTTCCTTGTGTTCTTCGAGTTGTCGCGCAAAAGCGTCCGCTTTTTCCCACGCGCCAACTAACGCGCCCAAACGGCGAACGTAACCGATGATACCTTCGACCGAACGGTGATTACTAATCCAAACTTCGACGCCATGGCGAATCAAGGTTTGCGCAATGTCCGCCTGCATGTCGGAGAAGCCAATTGCCAGATCTGGTTTGAGCTTTAGAATTTCATCGATCTTGGCGCTGATGAATGCGGAGATTTTGGGTTTTTCTTTGCGTGCCCGAGCGGGCCGCACCGTAAAGCCCGAGATGCCGACAATTCGATCAGCCTCACCGATCGCGTACAAAACCTCGGTGGGCTCTTCGGTTAAACAAACAATGCGTTGCGGAAAACCATCGCCCATAAATTATTTTGGGTTGACGTGCGGTTTCCAATAAGGATCGTCCACACCCGCCGCACGGTTAATTACCCGAGCCAGCACAAACAATAAATCCGAGAGACGATTAACGTATTGGCGGACTGGCTTGGAAATTTCTTCTTCTCCGGCAAGCGCGATCAGCGCACGCTCGGCGCGGCGGCACACGGTTCTCGCGACATGTGCTGCCGCAGCAGCGGGGCATCCGCCGGGGAGAATGAATTCGCGTAAGGCGGGAAGCGGCGCGTTGAAACTTTCCAATGCGGCATCAAGTTCGTTGACGTAGTCCTCACCGACTTTGTTCGAACCGGGTACACACAATTCCGCGCCGATGTCGAACAACTGATGTTGCGCGCGGTTCAAAATTTTCCGTACGTCATCGGGAATTTGCAACGCCGCGATAACGCCGAGGTGCGAATTCAATTCGTCGACCTCGCCCAACGCCGTGATGCGAAGTGAATCTTTCGCGACGCGCGAACCATCCGCAAGGCCGGTCGTGCCGTCGTCACCGGTTTTTGTCGCTATGCGAGATAATCGTTTTCCCATGGCTTTATCTTATCGAATTGCGTATTTCGCAATCGCATCGTCGTTCCATTCAATGCCATTACCCGGTCGATCCGGAACGACGACTTGACCATCTTCCACTTTGAATGGCTCGGCGATCAACGGATTGCCCCAATCCCGCCATTCGATCCAATCCGCCGATTCGCTGACGCGCAATAGGTGAGCCGACACTTCCGGATAAAGATGGCTAGATAACGGCAGACCGGCCGCGCCGGCGATAGCGGCTGCGCGCATCCAACCCGTAACGCCGCCGATACGCATCAAGTCCGGCATGTATAAATCCGCCGCACGCGCCATCACTGCCTTATGGAATTCGCGCGGCCCGTATATGTTTTCACCGATCTGGATCGGCGTATTAATCTCAC
>JAYVJD010000264.1:0-3053 GCA_043769625.1 Pseudomonadota bacterium
GCATTTTATCCGCCATCGATTTTGGATCACGTCACCACTAATATGAGCGCTTACCACGAAGAATTATTCGGCCCGGTCGCGATTGTGATTAGGGTGAAAGACGAAGCCGAAGCCGCGCGAATCGCTAACGACACGCGCTTTGGCTTAGGCAGCAGCGTCTGGAGCCGCGACTTTGATCACGCGGAAGAATTCGCACGTCATATTCAAGCCGGCGCGACGTTTATCAACGGCTTGGTTAAGTCAGATCCACGCTTGCCTTTCGGCGGCACCAAGGCATCCGGTTATGGCCGCGAGTTGTCGTTTCACGGCATCCGTGAATTCATGAATGCCAAAACCGTGTGGATGCGCGAGGGCAAATCAGAGCGTGAGCGGCGCGAACGCGAACGGCGTAACGCCGAGCGACGCGGCGACCGCGCAACAGACTGAAAAAAAGCCACCGTTTCGGTGGCTTTTTTCATGCTTTACCACAGAGGCACAGAGACACGGAGAAATGCAAAAACTTACCTTAGCGGCCCTTGCTGTCATTCCGGCGCAGGCGGGAATCCAGTCAAAATAAACAGCGCTTTTCAGAATAGGTTTAAATAATTAAGGCGTTTCGTAGCCAGAGTATCTACACGTTATGCGAGCAGACTCATACACTGCTCCGCTTTGGTGTAATGCAAACCAGCAATATCTCGTTTTGCTTTTCTCTGTGTGCCTCTGTGGTGAAAGTTTTTCACCCCAAAAACATAGTGTAAGCAGGGTTGGCGCTCTCATCGACATACGCATACCCCAAGGTTTTCAAAAATTCCTTGAACGCAGATTTTTCTTTCGGTGGCACTTGCAGGCCGACCAACACGCGACCGTAATCCGCACCGTGATTACGGTAGTGGAACAAGCTGATATTCCAGTTATGTCCCATTTTATTCAGGAAATTCATCAACGCGCCGGGGCGTTCGGGGAACTCAAACCGATACAACATTTCATGCGTCGCATTCGGCGCGCGGCCGCCGACCAGATGGCGCACATGCAATTTCGCCATTTCGTTGTAGGACAAATCCAGCGCCTTTAATCCATCGCGGCGCAATTCGTTCAACAATTTTTTCGTATCGCTGGCTTGTTGCACGGATACGCCGACAAACACATGTGCCTCGCGATTATCGGCGTAGCGATAATTGAATTCGGTGATATTGCGTTTGCCTAGCAGCGAGCAAAAATGTTTAAAGCTGCCCGGCGTTTCCGGAATGGTCACCGCCAGTATCGCTTCGCGCTTCTCGCCCAGCTCCGCGCGCTCGGCGACAAAACGTAGGCGATCGAAATTCATATTCGCGCCGCAAGCGATCGCCACTAGGTTTTTGTTTTTGATTTTCTCCCTCGCCGCATACGCCTTCGCGCCCGCGATACCGAGCGCACCGGCAGGCTCGACGATGGAGCGCGTGTCGTCGTACATATCCTTCATCGCCGCGCAAATCGCTTCGGTATCGACCAGAATGACCTCATCGACCAGTTCGCGGCAGATGCGGAAAGTTTCTTCGCCCACTTGTTTCACCGCCACGCCGTCGGCGAATAAACCGACATGCGCTAACGTCACGCGCTTGTCGGCTTTGAGCGAACGATACATCGCATCGGCATCCACAGGCTCGACGCCGATGAGTTTGATTTCCGGACGCAAGCGTTTCACATACGCCGCGATGCCCGCCATCAAACCACCGCCGCCGATGGCGACAAAAATGGCTTCGATCGGGCCATTGAACTGGCGCAAAATTTCCATACCAACTGTGCCTTGGCCTGCAATGACTAAGGGATCATCAAATGGGTGTATGTAGGTAAGATTATGTTTTATAAGAAGTTTTTGTGAGTGCGCAAACGCCTCATCGTATGAGTCGCCATGCAACACCACCTTCGCGCCGCGCGCTGCGACGGCATTCACTTTTATTTCCGGCGTCGTCGCCGGCATCACGATAGTCGCTGCGCAATTTAATTTTTGCGCACCTAGTGCGACGCCTTGCGCATGGTTACCGGCCGACGCGCAAATCACACCGCGCTTCAATTGCTCTTTCGACAGATGCGCCATTTTGTTATACGCGCCGCGCAGCTTGAACGAAAACACCGGCTGCAAATCTTCGCGTTTGAGCAACACTCGGTTTTGCAAACGCGCAGATAATTTCGGCGCATCGTGCAACGGGCTTTCAATCGCCACGTCATAAACGCGCGCATTCAGAATCATTTCGAGATAATCGGTATGCATGGAATCTTTATAGTTTTCAATGATATGAACAGAGACGAAAGAGTAACAGGAAACGCCGCTTTGCAGAAGGGAGCGCCTACCGTTATGCTGTCGGCCTTAATCGGGAGAACAACATGACGCAAGACGAACTCAAACAAGCCGTCGCTAAAGCCGCGATTCAATATGTGCCGGATAATTCATTGGTCGGCGTCGGCACCGGCTCCACGGTGAATTTTTTCATCGCCGAATTAGCCAAAATAAAACATCGCGTAGAAGGCGCAGTGTCCAGCTCCGAGGCCAGCGCAAAATTATTACGCGAGGCAGGCATCCCGGTACTCGACTTGAATAATGTGTATGAACTCGCGGTATATATCGACGGCGCCGACGAAGTCACCGAACACCGTGCCATGATCAAAGGCGGCGGCGCGGCGCTCACCAGAGAAAAAATCGTCGCAGCAGCCAGCAAAAAATTCATCTGCATCGCCGATGCATCCAAGCTAGTCGGCGTACTGGGCAATTTTCCATTGCCAGTAGAAGTCATCCCCATGGCGCGCAGCTACGTCGCGCGCCAACTGATTAAACTCGGCGGCGAGCCGCGTTATCGCGAAGGCGTAGTGACGGACAACGGCAACATCATCCTCGACATCCACGGATTAAAAATACTCAATCCGGTCGAAATGGAAAGCACCATCAACCAGATCACCGGCGTAGTGTGCAATGGTATTTTTGCCAGGAGACCGGCGGATGTGGTGTTGCTGGGGTCGAAGGATGGGGTGAGGACGATTTAGGTGTAGGGTGCGCCGTGTGCACGCGTAAGGTGCAGATTAGTGACGTAGGCTGGCGCTGA
>JAYVJD010000265.1:0-19195 GCA_043769625.1 Pseudomonadota bacterium
CGTACATTCGACGCCAAGTTTTTATGCGATAGCATGGCGCCTTTTGAGCGGCCGGTAGTGCCTGATGTATATAAAATTGCGGCGAGATCGTTTTCATCCATTTGCGCCGTTTTAAATTCACTGGCGGCATGTCGGCAGGCGTGCATCATCGAACCGCTACCATTTTCATCCAACGTAAACACATGCTTGCAGCCGGAGGCTTGCGCCAGCGTCGAAATCATTTCTTCTGCCTGCGGCCGACACACGACAATCACGGGTTGTGCATCGCCGAGAAAATATTCCATCTCGCCGCGTTGATACGCGGTGTTAAGCGGCAAATACACCAAACCCGCGCGCACGGCGGCGAGATATACGAATAAGGCTTCAGCGGATTTTTCTACTTGCGCGGCAAGGCGGTCGCCCTTGATTGCGCCGATTGAAGTGAATAGATTGGCGAGCTTCGCGGTGGTCTGCTCGACCTCTGCGTAGGTATAAGTTTTACCCGTTTCGGTTTCAATGCAGACTTGCGCCGGGTTGCGCAAAAAGCGCTCGGCGAAAATGGCATAGATGTTGGGATTCTGCATAGACACTCACAAATTTATTTGGCCGCTCTTGGTGAGCAAACTATACGGTTTAATGCAGAGCTTCCCTATGCACCCTTGTAATGATTGGGCAACCACATGGCGATTTCAGGCAGGAAACACAGCAGAATAATGCCGAGCACCATCAGCAACAGGAACGGCACGACACCCCAAATAATTTCCTTCATTTTGATGTCCGGCGCAATGCCGTTGATGACGAATAAATTCAGGCCGACTGGCGGATGAATCAATCCCATTTCCATCAGGATGGTCATAATGACGCCAAACCAGACGAGATCAATGTGGTGGACTTTGAGCGCGGGCAAAATAATCGGCGTCACCATGAGGATAATCGCAACGGGCGGGAGGAAAAACCCCAGCACGATAAGCAGAATATTCACCCAGAAGAAAAACGCCCACTTCGACAGCGGCAAAGCCACTAGCCACTCGGCCAGACTTTGCGTGATGTGCAAATGGCTCATGACATAAGTGTAGAGAAAGCTCATGGCGATGATGAGCATGATCATCGAGCTCTCGCGCACGGTGCCGTTGAGGATGACGCGCATATCCTTCCAGCGCCAGCAGCCATAGACAATCATGACCATGATGAGCGCGGCGAAGGCGCCGATACCGGCAACTTCAGACGGCGTGGCCCAGCCACCATAGAGCGCGAACATGACGAGGAAAATTAAAATCAAAAACGGCAGCAGACGCGGCAAGGTTTCCAGACGCTGCGTCCAGGTGAAATGATCTTGCTCCATCAAGGCGGAAGTTTTGACATCGCCGCGAGCCAGCGCGGATTTTTTTTCGCGTTGATAACCGATAACGACCCAAGCGGCAAATAATAGCGTGAGCAAAATGCCGGGGCCGACACCGGCCATGAATAATTTGCCGATGGATTGTTCCGACGCGAGACCGTACAAAATTAAAGTAAGCGACGGCGGAATCAAAATGCCCAGCGTGCCGCCCGCTGCGATCAAGCCTGCTGCAAGACCCGATGAATATCCGCGCTTGCGCATTTCAGGAATGCCGCTGGAGCCAATAGCTGAACACGTCGCCGGGCTGGAGCCGCACATGGCGGCGAACACCGAACACGCGAGTACGTTAGCGAGGCCCAAACCGCCGGGCACTTTATTTAACCAGCGATTGAGGGACGAATATAAATCAGAACCGGCGCGCGATTTGCCGATGGCGGCGCCCATTAAAATAAACAGGGGGATAGTGAGCAGAGTGAAATTATCCAGCTCGCTATAAATCGTATCAGCGACGATGGCGATGTTGCTCGCCGGCATAAAGATGAACATGAAAATCAACGCAACGCTGCCGACGGCAAACGCGATAGGCATACCGCTGAATAAAAACAAGAAGGTCGTGGCCGCGTAGAGCAAACCGATTTGTAAAGTAGTCATCAATGCGCCTCGCCTGGTTCGCTATGATCGACTAATTGTTTATCGGAAATATCTTCGATGAATTGAATCAGCATTTGTAACGACAAAGTCGTCATGCCCAGGGCCATGAAAAAATACGGTATCCACATTTTTGGCGCCCACGTGCTATTCGACACTTTGCCCTCACTCCAGGCTTCGTGAAACAGTTGCCACGATTTCCACGCAATGAAGGCGCAAAATAAAATCGACAAGACGTCAGCGATGACGCGCCGCACGCGATTGGCTTTGGGCGACAACACGCTTTGCATCACTTCAATCGATACATGGCCCTTGGTAAGCTGCGTGTAGGCCGCGCTCATGAAGGTGGAGATGATAAGCAGCATGACCGAGAATTCAATTTCCCAATCCGTCGGCCATGCATAGACATAGCGCACTATGACTTCGAATACCAACACGCCCGCTGCGAGCACGACGGCGAATGCCGATAAGGTGCCCATCCAAGTATTAAAGCGAGTGACAAATGCAGCCGCAGCGCGCCAAATATTCATCATAAAAATTCAATAAAAACAATAAGTTATATTACTTTACAGCTTCCGCCATATCGAGCAAAGCCTTGCCGTTTTTCACGTTGTCGGCAAAATCTTTCCACGCACTGGCTTTGGCAATCGCGCGCCATTGATTGAATGTGGCTTCGTCCATGTCGGCGGCTTTCGCACCGGCCTTGCTGAATATATCGACCATTTGTTGATCGTCTTTTTTCGATTCATCCATGCCGAATTTTTCTAAACTCGCGCCGACTTCCATTACAATTTTTTGTTGCTCCGATGTGAGGCTGTCATACGCGGCTTTGGAAATCAGCAGCGGCTCCAACATAAACCAGAAAGTTTTATTGCGCGCGCTGGTGACGTTTTTAGTGAATTCGTTCAAACGGAAACTGATCAACGAAGTCGATGATGTGACCGCCGCATCGAGCACGCCAGACTGCATCGCGTTATACACTTCGGACGATGGCATAGCCGTCACCGCAGCACCGGCAGATTTCAACATCAAATCCATCTCTTTGCTACCGCCGCGAATTTTCATTCCCTTTACATCGTCGGGCTTCAATACCGGGCCTTTGGAGCTGGCGATGCCGCCGCCCTGCCAAATCCAGGTAACGAATTTGATATTTTTGTCTTCCAAGGCTTTGGTTAATTCTTTGCCGATCGGCGCATCTTTCCAACGCAGGCCTTGCTCGTAGCTAGTCACCAGTGTTGGCATGAGGCCGATATTGGTTTCAGGAATTTCGCCGCCGCCGTAAGCTAATGGCACCAGCGACATATCCAGCGCGCCTTTACGCAGGGCGCCGATTTGGCTATTGGTTTTTACCAACGAGCTGGCCGGATAAATTTCTACTTTAAGCGAGCCATTGCTGCGCTTTTCCACTTCGGCGGCAAATTTGCGGCACAGACGATCACGAAAATCGCCGTCATCGAGCGAACCCGCAGGGAATTGGTGCGAAATTTTCAGGGTTTTGGTTTCAGCCAATGCCTGGCCTGCCGAAACTAACGCGACAAGAATAAGCGCGCGTGCGAATAATTTTTGCATGGAGACTCCTCGAGAAAAATGAATAAATGTTGCAGTGCGTATATTTTCTTCAAATCACTGCATATTATTTTTATAGGCGTGCCAGAGTAATGGCGGCTTATACAGCTGTCAAGAAATACTTATTCACAGTTGAACTCAGCCGCGTAACTGTTGCTCGGCCCACTTGGCTGCCGAGAGTAAGCGCGCGTCGTCGTGCATACGCCCGACCAATTGCACGCCGAGCGGCAAATTGCTCGGGCCCGTGCCGACGGGAAGCGTGATGGCAGGCGTATGCAAGAAAGTCCAGATGCTATTGAAAACAGGACTACCGGTCGATTCCAAACCTTGCGGCGCTTCACCCGGCGTGCTCGGCGTGAGAATGACATCGTAATCACGATAGATTTGGCGCAACAGCGCGCGGCATCTTGCGCCTGTTGCCTGCGCTTTATCGTACATCGCCGGTGTCGCGGCATAGCCATTGCGCAACAGCTCTTTTAGCTTCGGCGACAAACGCTCGCGGTGCTCGCGCCATTCGTAACCATAGGCGCGCGCAGACTCATACGCCTGCACAATTTGTTGCGCCTCGAGTAACTCGGCAAACTCTGCTGGCAGTTTGAGTTCTTTCACCTGCGCGCCACGTTGCGCCAGGTGGTACGCGACATGCTCCAATGCGGCTGCGGTTTCGGGCTGAGCGTGACGCCATTCATAGGTGTGGCAAAGGCCGATACGCAGCGCGCCATCGACTGGCCGCACGTTACGCAAATAGAAACGATCGGTCACCACCGCAGTGAATAACGCAACGTCATCGACACTACGCGCCATCACGCCGACGGTATCGAGGCTATCCGCCTCAGGCCGCACGCCGGCACGATTGATTAAATTGTAAGTCGGCTTGAAGCCGACAATGCCGCAAAACGCAGCAGGGCGTAGCGTCGAGCCGCCAGTTTGCGTGCCAAATGCCAAAGGCACCATGCAATCAGCGACGGCTGCGGCTGAGCCGCTCGACGAGCCGCCGGGCGTGTGATTCAGCTTGAGCGGATTACGCGTTTTACCCGGGCCGAAATAGGCCAGCTCAGTGGTGACGGTTTTGCCCAAAATAATGCCGCCCGCATGGCGCACCGCATTCACGCACGCCGCATCCCAGCGCGGCTGATTGCCCGCGTAGATCGGCGTGCCGTGTCCAGTCGGCATATCAACCGTATCGATAATATCTTTCACACCGACGGGGATACCGTGCAACAATCCACGCGAAGGATTTTGATCACGCGCGCGTGCTTGCGCGATGGCTTTCGCTTCATTGAAATAGGCCCACGCGCCGACATCTTTTTCGCGTGCGTCAATGCGCTCAATACACTCACGCACTAATTGTTCGGCGGTCAACTTACCGTCGCTGATAAGCGTTACTGCTTCTGTGGCGGTGAGTTGATTGAGGGGGTTTTTCATCATTATTCCTTTTGCTTGCATCGTCGCCGCTCAATCTGTATAAAATATCGTGTGAACTATCACGGTCACACAACATTATAAGGGAGACCCTATGAAATTTTATAAACTTCTCATTGCTGGTTTAATAGGTTTATCATGCGCGGCGCAAGCGCAAACTTCTGTTAACGCGACGATTGGTGCGGTACTCGCCCCCGGTGTATATGGACGCGTGGACGTTAGCAACGGCGTTTTTCCGCAAGTAATTTACCCGCAACCTGTGATTATTGCGCCAGTCGCCGTCGCACCGCAGCCGGTTTACCTGCACGTTCCACCAGGCCATGCCAAAAAATGGCGCAAGCATTGCCACAAATATAATGCCTGCGGCACGCCGGTTTATTTTGTGCAGGCCAATTATCCCGGTCAGCCGGCTTATGTTGCCCAACCCCATTACGAAGAGCATGAAGGCAAAAAGCACAAGCATAAAAAGGACAAGCATCATGACGATGACCGCGATGAGGGCCACGGCAAACACAAGCATTAAATTGTTTACGGTTTGAAATAAATTAAAACGGCGCAAAGAATTGCGCCGTTTTAATTTGTGCCTATAAATTTGTTCAATCGGCCGCGCTCTACTTGGTTAATCGCGTCAGCGCTTCACGATATTTTTCTGCCGTCTTCGCGGCAATATCTGCGGGCACTTCCGGTGCCGGCGGTTGTTTATTCCAGCTCAAACTTTCTAACCAATTGCGAATAAATTGCTTGTCGAAACTTTCGGGGCTTACGCCGACTTTATAGGTGGCGACAGGCCAGAAGCGCGAGGAATCGGGGGTGAGTGCTTCATCGATCAGATGTAATACGCCTTGCTCATCCAAACCAAATTCAAATTTGGTATCGGCGATGATAATGCCGCGTGTGAGTGCGTAGTCGGCGGCGGTCATATACAACTTGATCGCGACATCGCGCACTTTCGCGGCCATTTCCTTGCCGAGTAATTTTTCGGTTTCGGCATAATCAATGTTTTCGTCGTGCATCCCAGCTGCCGCTTTGGTCGAGGGCGTAAATATCGGCTGCGGTAATTTTTCAGCGCGGCGCAAACCGGCTGGCAAGGCGATGTCGCAAATGCTTTGCTTCTGCTGATATTCTTTCCAGCCCGAACCTTCGATGTAACCACGCACCACGGCTTCAATCGGCAACGGCTTGAGGCGCTTGACCACGATGGCGCGGCCCGTTACTTGGTCTGCTTCTTCTGGCTTCACCACGCTCTCTGGCGCGATGCCGATGAGTTGGTTGGGGATGATGTGTTCGAGTTTTTTGAACCAGAACGCCGCCATCTCGGTGAGGATTTTGCCTTTATCGGGTATCGGCGTCGGCAACACGACATCGAATGCGGATAAGCGATCGGTGGTGACGATCAACAAGTGCTTCGAGTTGACAGCATAGAGATCGCGCACTTTGCCGCGATTGAGTAGGGATAAAGATTTGATATTGGAGTTGAACACAACAAACTTTCAGAGTTAGGTCATGGCGAATATTTCCGCCGCTATCCTCTCCCCTACAAGGGAAGGGCGGGGTCAAACCGGCACTACTTTTCCATCGTCCCCTCCCCCTTGTCCTCGAGAGAATTGGTCGAGGGTTCAAGGGGAGGGTTAGGGTGGGGTCAAAACTGGTGCTTTTTTTCCTTCGTGCCCTCACCCTTGTCCTCGAGAGATTTGGTCGAGGGTTCAAGGGGAGGGTTAGGGTGGGGATGGGTTCCGCTATAGTCTCGCACATTTCACCCCCATCCTAACCTTCCCCCGTCAAGGGGGAAGGAACTTCATTCTTCGATTAAATGTAGGGCGCCGATTTTTTTGAACACTTAATTCACCACGGCCTTCAATTCACCCTTGGCATATTTTTCCGCAATCGAATACAGCGGCATCACTTTAATTTTCGAGGCTTGTCCGGCCGAGCCGAATTGTTCGTAACGCTGTTTGCAGATTTCTTTCGCTGCCGCAGTGGCCGGCTTGAGGTAATCACGCGGATCGAATTTGCTCGGATTTTCAACCAGGTATTTGCGAATTGCGGCTGTCATGGCGAGGCGAATATCGGTGTCGATATTGATTTTGCGCACACCGTGTTTGATGCCGAGTTGAATTTCTTCTACCGGCACGCCGTAGGTTTCTTTCATGTCGCCGCCGTTGTCGCGGATGATTTTGAGCAAATCCTGCGGCACTGACGATGAACCGTGCATGACCAAGTGCGTATTCGGAATACGTTTGTGAATCTCTTTGATGCGCTCCATCGCTAGAATATCGCCGGTTGGCTTGCGCGTGAATTTGTACGCGCCGTGCGAGGTGCCGATGGCTATGGCCAGCGCGTCGCATTGCGTTTTATTTACGAAGTCAGCGGCTTGCTCGGGGTCGGTCAGCAGCATTTCGCGCGTCATGGTGGCGTCGGTGCCGTGGCCGTCTTCTTTGTCACCCTTCATGGTTTCCAGCGAACCTAAACAGCCGAGCTCGCCTTCGACAGTTATGCCTAGTGCATGCGACATCTCGACCACTTTGCGCGTGACATCGACGTTGTAATCATAGCTGGCGATGGTTTTACCGTCGGCCATCAACGAGCCGTCCATCATCACGCTGGAGAAGCCGCTGCGGATCGCCGTCAAACATACTGCGGGCGATTGGCCGTGATCTTGATGCATCACCACGGGAATATGCGGATACGATTCAATCGCCGCTTCGATGAGATGGCGCAAGAAAGGCTCGCCCGCGTATTTGCGCGCACCGGCACTCGCCTGCATGATCACCGGACTGTTTAGCTCATCCGCCGCTTGCATGATGGCCTGAATTTGTTCCAAATTGTTAACGTTAAACGCGGGCAAACCGTAGCCATTTTCCGCAGCATGATCGAGCAATTGACGCATAGAAACGAGTGCCATGATAATCTCCTAAAAATTCAATTAAATCAATTAGTTACATTTAAAACTTTTCACCACAGAGGCACAGAGACACAGAGAAAATCTTGGGCATTGTGTAGCGTGCTCGAGGGCCATCGCTTGTAATCCGTGAGAGGTGTGCGTCGGAAAGCGCCTTGGTGCGCGAGCGCACCCTACAATTCATTCATCCCTCATCCCTCATCCCTCATCCTTTCGAATTCCTTCAAATCACGCGCCGCGATGCTCGCCTACCTTGACGATTTTCATCGTGTTGGTGCCACCGGCTTTTCCGATCGGCTCGCCGATGGTGATGATGATGTAATCACCATCCTGCACCGCGCCTTCGCGTTTCAATTCATCCTCAGCCGCATACAAGACTTCTTCTGGATCGACCGATTTTTGTGCGAAGCGCACCGGATAGACGCCGCGAAATAAAGTTACTTTACGGCGAGTCTCGGTCAACGGTGTCAGCGCGTAAATCGGCGCGGTGATATTCATACGCGATACCAGCAATGCCGTCATGCCCGACTGCGTCAGCGCTGCGACGGCTTTGATTTCCATATTACTCGCTGTGAACACGACTGCATTGGCAATCGAGCTCTCCATTTGATTTTTGCCTTTGACGCCGTGGCGACGGTCCTGCGACGGCGCATCTTCTTTTTCTGCTTCGACACATACGCGCGCCATCGCCGCGATGGCCTGCACGGGAAAAGAACCAGCTGCCGTTTCCGCCGACAACATTACTGCATCCGTGCCGTCGAGCACAGCGTTCGCTACGTCCGAGACTTCCGCACGAGTTGGAATCGGGCTAGCGATCATCGACTCCATCATTTGCGTCGCAGTAATCACAAACTTATTTTTTGCCCGCGCGGCCTTGATCATTTTTTTCTGCAGGCCGGGCACAGCCGCGTCGCCGACTTCGACAGCGAGATCGCCACGCGCGACCATGATGCCGTCGCTGGCATCGAGAATTTCATCGAGCGCGGGAATGGCTTCAGCGCGCTCGATTTTTGCGACCAACTGACTTTTGCCACCGGCTTTATTCATCAAGTCGCGCGCTAAATCCATGTCCGCGCCCGAGCGCGGAAACGATACGGCGATAAAATCGGCTTTAATGAACGACGCCGTTTTGATGTCTTCCCTATCCTTTTCGGTCAACGCCGGCGCGGTCAAACCGCCGCCTTTGCGGTTGATCCCTTTATTATTTTTCAACACGCCGCCGTGCTCAACTACGGCATGAATTTCTGTGCCCTGCACCGCCCTCACCGTCATGGTAATCAGGCCATCATCCAGCAACAACATGTCGCCGACAACAACATCACCGGGCAACTCTTTGTAATCGAGGCCGACACGCTCTTGGTTACCGAGGGCGCAGGCCGCATCGAGAATAAAACTATCGCCGCTGTTGAGCGTGATCTTGCCGTCAGCAAACTTACCCACGCGAATTTTCGGTCCCTGCAAATCGGCCAGCACGCCGACTGTACGGCCTTGCTCCTTCGCTATCGCGCGCACCAACTCGGCCCGGGCAACGTGATCTTCCTTTACGCCATGCGAAAAATTCATGCGCACCACATCGACGCCAGCGATGACCATTTTTTCCAATACGCTTCTGTCGTTAGAAGCGGGGCCGAGCGTGGCGACAATTTTTGTTTTGCGTAACATGAAAACTTTCTTTTAATTATTTGCGCGGGCTTCGAGAATTTCCACTGCGGGTAGCTTTTTGCCTTCGAGGAATTCCAGGAAAGCGCCGCCGCCGGTGGAAATGTAACCGATTTTATCTTCAATGCCGTACTTCGCGATCGCCGCGACCGTGTCCCCGCCTCCCGCGATAGAAAAGGCTATGGAATCGGCAATCGCCATGGCGATGGTTTTGGTGCCCGCGCCGAATTGGTCAAACTCAAATACGCCTACCGGGCCGTTCCACACTATAGTTCCGGCTGTTGCCAATTGCCGCGCGAGCATGGCAGACGTTTTAGGGCCGATGTCGAGGATCAAATCATCATCAGCAACTTTGTCTGCGTCTTTAATTGTGGCGGTTGCCGTGGCGGCAAATTCTTTCGCGCAGACGACATCGACGGGGATTGGCACCGACGCACCGCGTTTCGCCATCATGTCGATAATCACTTTGGCTTCGTTAACTAAGTCCGCTTCTGCCAACGACTTACCGATTTTCAAACCGGCGGCGAGCATGAAGGTATTGGCGATACCGCCACCGACGATCAGGTTATCGACTTTTTCCGCTAACGATTTCAGAATTGTCAGCTTGGTGGAAACTTTGGATCCGGCAACGATTGCGATCATCGGATGCGCCGGTGCATGCAGGGCTTGTCCAAGCGCATCGAGTTCCGCAGCCAGTAACGGGCCGGCGCAGGCGATGGGCGCGTATTTAGCCATGCCATGCGTCGTCGCCTCAGCGCGATGTGAGGTGCCAAACGCATCGTTCACATACACGTCGCACAGCTTGGCCATTTTTTGCGCCAGCGTGTCGTCGTTTTTCTTTTCGCCTTTATTCATGCGGCAATTTTCCAGCAGTACGACTTGTCCGGGCTTTACTTCAACGCCATCGATCCAGTCGCGTTTGAGCTCAACTGGCTTACCGAGTAATTCCGATAAACGCCTAGCTATCGGCGCGAGTGAATTTTCTTCGCTGAACACGCCTTCTTCCGGGCGGCCAAGATGCGACGTCACCATTACCGCGGCGTTTTGTTTCAACGCGAATTCGATCGCGGGGATGGAAGCACGGATACGCGTGTCGTCGCCGATTTTGCCGTCTTGTATCGGCACATTAAGATCGGCGCGGATGAAAATGCGCTTACTGGAAATATTGAGATCGGAGAGTTTTTTGATGTTCATAGTTTTTTCTAAAAACATGAACCACCGAGGTGCAGAGACACAGAGAAAATCAAAAATTTTAAAATAAAAACTTGCCACTCTGAACCAAGTGAAGAACCTGCTTTTTACAACAGATTCTTCGAGCTAGGCCCCTTGATGACCAAGGGTGAAACGAATTTGATTTTCTCTGCGCCTCTGTGCCTCTGTGGTGAAAAGGTTTTACTTCGCGTTCATCAACGCAACCGTCGTATCCAACATACGATTGCTGAAACCCCATTCGTTGTCATACCAGCTCGACACTTTGACCAGACGACCCGACACTTTGGTCAGCGTTGAATCAAACGTGCTTGATGCGGGATCATGATTGAAATCGATCGATACCAACGGCGCGGTGTTGTAATTCAAAATGCCTTTGAGCGGGCCTTGTGACGCAGCTTCTTTCATGATGGCGTTGACCTCATCGACCGTGGTATCGCGCGCGGCGACGAAAGACAAATCGACGACGGAGACATTGATCGTCGGCACGCGGATGGCGTAGCCATCAAGCTTGCCATTGAGCTCCGGCAACACTAAACCGACGGCAACGGCAGCGCCAGTCTTGGTCGGGATCATACTCATGGTGGCAGAGCGCGCGCGGCGTAAATCTTCGTGATACACATCGGTCAGCACTTGGTCATTGGTGTACGAGTGAACCGTGGTCATCAGACCGTTCACTACGCCGATTTTATCGTGCAAGGGTTTGACCATCGGCGCTAAGCAATTGGTGGTGCAGGATGCGTTGGAGATGACGGTGTGTGCGGCTTTGAGTACGTTATGGTTGACGCCATAAACAATCGTCGCATCGACGTCAGGTCCGCCTGGTGCGGAAATGATGACTTTTTTCGCGCCGCCGGTAATGTGCGCGCTGGCTTTGGCTTTGCTGGTGAACAAGCCGGTGCATTCGAGCACGACATCGACATCGAGTGCACCCCATGGAATTTCGGCTGGATTGCGTATTGCGAAAACTTTAATTTTGTCGCCATTGACCACCATGTGATCGCCTTCGACGGCGACCGTGCCTTTGAACTTTCCGTGCGCGGTGTCGTAGCGCGTTAAGTGCGCGTTGGTTTCGGCGTTACCCAGATCGTTAATCGCGACAATATTGATTTCTTTATTGCGGCCCGACTCGTACAGCGCGCGTAAAACATTGCGTCCGATGCGTCCGTAACCGTTGATAGCGACACGTATTGACATGAAAAACTCCTTATTAATCAAATATTTATAAAATTACTGGCTTACAGTATTTAACCTTGTTTTCAGTGCGCCAGCAATGGGCACTGCTGCTTATATTTTTACAGCAAACCTTTCACCGTGTTCACCACATTCTCCGGCGTGAAGCCGAACAGCTTGAACAAATCACTGGCGGGCGCGGATTCACCGAAGCGATCAATGCCGACCACTGCGCCTTCGAGGCCAACATACTTGCGCCAGTAATCGGTCACGCCGGCTTCTATCGCGACGCGCTTTACGCCGGGCGTGAGCACGCTGTTCTTATATTTCACATCTTGTCTATCGAACACGCTGGTGCACGGCATCGACACCACGCGCACGGTGATGCCTTGCTCGTCGAGGATTTTTTGTGCGGCAGTCGCGAGGCCGACTTCGGAGCCCGTCGCGATCAAAATCACCCGCGGCACGCCGCCGACGGCTTCGCGCAAAATATAACCGCCGCGATGCATTTGTCCGAGCGTCGCTTCATCACGTTTTTGATAGGGTAAATTTTGTCGGCTAAAAATCAAGCATGATGGGCCGTCTTTGCGTTCTACCGATTGCGTCCACGCGCTGAGTGATTCGACCGTGTCGCACGGACGCCATACATCGAGTTGCGGAATCAAGCGCAGCGATGATACATGTTCGACCGATTGGTGCGTCGGGCCGTCTTCGCCGAGGCCGATCGAATCATGCGTAAACACAAACAGCGCGCGCAGCTTCATCAGCGCCGCCATGCGAATTGCGTTGCGCGAGTAATCGGCGAAGGTCAAAAATGTGGCGCCATAAGGGATAAAGCCACCGTGCAGCGCGAGGCCATTCATCATCGCGCTCATGCCGAATTCGCGCACTCCGTAATAAATATAATTGCCGCCGCTGGTATGCGTCACGCCCTTCGAGCCGGACCAAAGCGTCAAATTCGAACCGGCCAAATCGGCCGAGCCGCCGAGCAATTCCGGCAATGCGGGTGCGATGCCTTCGATGGCATTTTGCGAGGCTTTACGTGTGGCGATGGTTTCGGCTTTGTCGATGGTTTTCGCCATCAGTTCATGCACGTGCTCTTGCCAATTCGCCGGCAACTCGCCTGCCATGCGACGTTTAAATTCAGCGGCTTGTTTGGGCTGATCGCCTTCGTAGGACAGAAATTTCAGATTCCATTCCGCTTCCAGGCTCGCACCTTTTTTGCGCCCATCCCACAATGAATAAATTTCGGCAGGAATTTCAAACGGCGGGTAGTTCCAACCGATCGCGGCACGTGTCGCGGCGATTTCTTTATCGCCCAGCGCCGCGCCGTGCACATCATGCGTGCCTTCCTTATTCGGCGAGCCTTTGCCGATGACCGTCTTGCAGCAAATCAAGGTCGGCTTGTGCGTATTCGCGTTGCTTTTCGCCTGGCGAATCGCCGCGTCTATCGCCTCGGCGTTATGACCATCGACATTCGGGATCACTTGCCAGCCATACGCTTCGAAACGTTTCGGTGTGTCGTCGGTAAACCAGCCTTCGACATGTCCGTCGATGGAAATACCGTTGTCGTCGTAAAAACAAATCAGCTTGCCGAGGCCGAGCGTGCCCGCCAGTGAACAAGCTTCGTGCGAAATGCCTTCCATCATGCAGCCGTCGCCGAGGAACACATAGGTGTAATGATTGACGATGTCGAGGCCGGGCTTATTAAATTCCGCCGCGAGAATTTTTTCTGCCAGCGCCATACCGACGGCGTTGGTGATGCCCTGTCCGAGCGGGCCAGTGGTGGTTTCCACGCCCGGTGTCATGCCGTATTCGGGATGGCCCGGCGTTTTGGAGTGCAGCTGACGGAAATTTTTAATTTCTTCAATGGATAAATCGTAGCCGCTTAAATGCAGCAACGCGTACAGCAACATCGAGCCGTGACCATTCGACACCACAAAACGATCGCGATCCATCCAATGTGGATTCGATGGATTGTGGTGCAAATGACGACGCCATAACACTTCAGCGATTTCTGCCATGCCCATCGGCATACCCGGATGGCCGGAGTTGGCCTTTTGTACCGCGTCCATCGCGAGCGCGCGTATGGCGTTGGTGACATCTTGTTGCGGAGTGGAAATATTGGCTTGGGGCGCGTTCATGGGAAACCCTGCTGGATGAAAATTTTTGGATGATGCGATTTTATCATTGAACGGGCGCATCATTCGCTAACGAATGCTTATGCTGGACTTAATCGAATGCTTAATTTTTATTCAGGAAAATTTCTTTATTGTAAGTATTTGATTAAGTTAAAGTATTTTTATAGCGTTTTTTCCTGCTAAAAATTTATTTGCGCGCGAGTTGCGCCGCTTCGCGCGCGAGTTTTTCTATCGCCGCCCAATCATTCGCGTCCATTAAATTTTTCGGCGTCAGCCACGAGCCGCCGACGCACTTCACATTAGCCAGCGCAAGAAAATCCGGCGCAGTCGCCAAGGTAATGCCGCCAGTCGGACAAAATGCCACATCAGCAAACGGGCCAGCAAATGCCTTGAGCATCGTGGTGCCGCCCGCAGCGGTAGCCGGGAAAAATTTCAGCGAAGTAAAACCTTCGTTCAACGCGGCGATAATATCCGATGGCGTCATCACGCCAGGCAACAAGGGCATCGCCATATCCGTCGCCGCGCGTGCGAGGTCGCGCGTGAGGCCGGGCGTCACAACAAATTGCGCGCCGGCATTTTTTGCGTCAGTGAAATGTTTCGCGTGCGTGACCGTGCCAACGCCAACGATCGCGTTCGGCACTTCGTTGGCAATCGCGCGCACAGCGTCGAGCGCAACCGGCGTGCGCAGAGTCACTTCGAGCACGCGGATGCCGCCCGCCACCAGCGCACGCGCCATCGGCACGGCGTGACGAATGTCATCAATCACAATCACCGGTATCACCGGCGCTAACAACATCAAGTCACGCGTGTGCATTATTTGTTTTCTTTCGTAAGGGCAAAATGCTCGTGCATAGGCGCAGGTTCGTGCACGGGAACGATATTGTCGTGCGAACCGGGCAGCGTATAAGTCATCGCGCCCGCTTCGGCGTTGGCGGCATTGGCGCGGAACACAGAAAATAATTCGCGCCCCATACCAAAATGATAATGATCGAGATTGATTTGCTCCGCCAGTCTCGCCGCCCATTCCACTGCGGCAACGCGTACTTCGAGCACACCGTTGTCGGCGTCGAGCGAAATCACATCGCCGGTTTTGACTTTGGCTAGCGGCCCTCCCGCCAGACATTCGGGCGACACATGAATTGCAGCCGGCACTTTGCCCGATGCGCCGGACATGCGGCCATCGGTGACCAGCGCGACTTTGTAGCCTTCATCTTGCAACACACCGAGCAAAGGTGTGAGTTTGTGCAGCTCCGGCATGCCATTGGCTTGCGGCCCTTGGAAGCGCACCACGGCGATAAAGTCACGCTTCAACTCACCCGCCTCAAACGCCGCCATCACCGCTTCTTGATTATCGAACACGATGGCAGGTGCAGTGACGACGCGATGCTGCGGTTTCACTGCAGAGGTTTTGATAATGGCGCGGCCGAGATTGCCGGTGAGTAATTTCATGCCGCCGTCGGCGCTGAAGGCTTTGCTGAATGGCGCCAGTACGCTTTCGTCGTGGCTGACTTTCGGCGCGGCGCGCCAGGCGACTTGGCCTTCGTTTAACCACGGCTCATTACGATAGTGCGCCAGTCCCGCACCTGCATTGGTCGTTACATCGGCGTGCAACAAACCGGCATCCAATAATTCGCCGATCAAAAAGCCCATGCCGCCCGCTGCATGAAAATGATTCACGTCGGCTTTACCGTTCGGATAAATGCGCGCCAGCAATGGCACCACAGCAGATAATTCGTTGAAGTCATCCCAATTGATCAACACGCCCGCCGCATGCGCGATGGCGGGCAAATGCAACGCGTGGTTAGTCGAGCCGCCCGTGGCGAGCAAGCCGACGATGCCGTTCACAATCGCGCGCTCATCCACTACGCGCGACAGCGGTGTGTAATCGGAGCCGAGCGCGGTAATGTCGGCGATACGTTTGGTCGCGGCCACGGTGAGCGCGTCGCGCAGCGGCGTATTCGGATTGACAAACGCCGCGCCGGGTAAATGGATGCCCATGACTTCCATCAACATTTGATTCGAGTTGGCGGTGCCGTAAAAGGTGCAAGTGCCTGCGCCGTGATACGCCTGCGATTCGGCTTCGAGCAGCGCTTCGCGACCAACTTTTCCCTGGGCAAACAATTGCCGCGTTTTAGCTTTGTCGTCGTTGCTCAAACCCGAAGTCATCGGGCCGGCCGGAACAAATATCACCGGCAAATGCCCGAACTTCAACGCGCCGATCAACAAGCCCGGCACAATTTTGTCGCACACGCCGAGGCACAGCGCGGCGTCGAAGGTATTGTGTGACAAGGCAATCACTGTCGCCATAGCAATCACATCGCGCGAAAACAGCGACAACTCCATGCCCGGCTCGCCTTGCGTCACGCCA
This sequence comes from Pseudomonadota bacterium, assembly GCA_043769625.1. GTDB lineage: Bacteria > Pseudomonadota > Gammaproteobacteria > Burkholderiales > JBEEJL01 > JBEEJL01. Next base: position 16,404 of record JAYVJD010000265.1, read on the forward strand.
TCGCACATGGCCGGCACACCCCCAGCGAATTGCGCCACCGCGCCAGCGTCGCGCGCGGCTTGTTTGATCAAGGCAGGAAAGCGCTCGAACGGCTGATGCGCCGACAACATATCGTTATAAGCGGAGACAATACCGATATTGGCTTTTTTGACTTCGCGTAACGCGAGTTTGTCGTTAGCGGGAAAGGCAGCGAAGGCATGAGCAAGGTTAGTGCAGCCCAGCGCTTTGCGGATCGGTTGCGCTCGCGCGGCTTGGCCCATGCGCGCGAGATAGGCGGCGCGCGTGGCACGACTACGTTGAACGATGCGTTCGGTAACGCGGACGACGGTAGGATGCAGACTCATGATTCCATTCTTGATTGTCCGCTTCACGCGAACAATGGGTGAGGAAAAAGCTAAACAATATTATATCAATATTTAATTTATCTAAGCAAAACCTTTACACGTGTAATAAATTTCATCTGACCGCGTAAATTGAAAAATATTTTTGCTACAATATTGCCTTGGTAAAAATAAAGTCGGCTCCATTTTTGAATCTCAGCCCTAACCCCGCTTTGCGCCATAGGAAATTCCATGTCTAAAGTTTCGCCTTTTGATTTAGTTATGTTTGGCGGGAGCGGCGATCTTGCCATGCGCAAGTTATTGCCCGCGCTGTTTTACCGCCATCGCGATGGCGATTTCCCTGCGCATGGGCGCATTATCAGTCTGGGACGACATGCTTTGAGTCGCGCGGACTATGTGGCGTTGGTGCAGCAGACTTGCGTCAAGTTTGTCGCGGCGGAACATTACAGCCAGGAAATTTTCGACAGCTTCGCCGCGCGCCTGGATTACTTGCGCGTTGACGCCACGGCTGAAGCAGACTTTAAAAGCTTGGCAGAATATTTGCAAAATTCACCGGCGGAAGTACGCGTGTTCTACCTCGCCACCGCACCGGATTTATTCACCACGATTTGCAGCAGCCTGGCCAAAGTCGGTCTCAATACGCCGAATTCGCGCGTGGTGTTGGAAAAACCTTTGGGCCGCGATTTAGCTTCGGCGACCAAAATCAACACCGAAGTCGGCGCCGTATTTAAAGAGTCACAAATTTATCGTATCGATCATTACCTCGGCAAAGAGCCAGTGCAAAACTTGATGGCCTTGCGTTTCGGCAATGCCTTATTTGAACCGCTGTGGAGCCGCGCCTGGGTGCGTGATGTGCAAATCACCATCGCGGAAGAACTCGGCGTCGAAGGACGCGGCGAGTTTTATAACAAAGCCGGCGCGATGCGCGACATGGTGCAAAACCATTTACTGCAACTTTTATGTATCGTCGCAATGGAGCCACCTTCATCGATCGACCCGGACGAAGTGCGCGACGAAAAACTCAAAGTATTGCGCGCGCTCAAGCCGATTACAGCAGCAGAGGTCGCCACTAAAACCGTGCGCGGGCAATATCGCGCCGGCGCCATCGACGGCAAACCGGTGACGGGATTTTTGCAGGAAGTCGGGATTCCCGAAGACAGTAACACGGAAACCTTTGTCGCGATCAAAGCTGAATTGGAAAATTGGCGCTGGTCCGGCGTACCGTTTTATTTGCGCACCGGCAAACGCTTGCAAGATCGCGTCGCGGAAATCGTGGTCAACTTCCGCGATGTTCCGCACGCGATTTTCCCCACCGTGCAGAGTGGCGCGACCAAAGGCAATTGTTTAGTGATTCAATTGCAACCGGAAGAAGAGTTACGCTTGTACCTGATGGCGAAAGTACCCGGTGATGAGGCGGTGTTAAAACCCGTGAGCTTAAATCTGGATTTCAGCGAGCAATTCAAAAACCGCCCAATGGATGCGTATGAGCGTTTGCTAATGGACGTGATACGCGGCCGACTGACTTTGTTTATGCGCCGAGACGAGCTTGATGCGGCCTGGGGTTGGGTCGAGCCGATCATGAACGGCTGGGAAGCCAGCGGTGAAAAGCCAAAATCTTATACGGCTGGAACGTGGGGGCCATCAAATTCTTCAACCCTACTCAGTCGCGACGGCTCGGCCTGGCATGAAGAAGAATAATGGCCGCCGAATATTTATTTGAAACAAGCGAGCAACTCGCCACTGCGCTCGCACTATCAATCGCCGACGATTTACGCGCGGCGATCGCCGCTCGTGGCAAAGCGAGTTTGGTCGTATCCGGCGGACGCACGCCAGCGCAGATGTTCGCTGCGCTCGCGCAGCAGGATTTAGCTTGGAATAAAGTGTGGATTACGCTGGCTGACGAACGCTGGGTCGATGCGCATCACGCCGACAGCAATGAAGCATTGGTTCGCCGCACTTTGCTGCAACATCACGCCGCTGCCGCGCATTTTGTGCCGCTGAAAAATTCAGCGCTCACGGCGAAAGCGGGCGAAGCGGAGTGTGAAAAAAAATTAGCCGCCATGCCGCGTCCGTTTGATGTCGTGGTGCTGGGCATGGGCGACGATGGGCATTTCGCTTCGTTGTTTCCGCAAGCGCCGCAGTTATCGAACGGACTTGATCCCGCGAATAAACATCTTTGTATCGCCGTCGATCCGATCACTGCGCCGCATGCGCGCATGAGTTTGACTTTATCTGCGCTGCTGGCAAGCCGTCGCATCGTGATGCAATTAGTGGGCGAGGGAAAATGGCAGGTGTATCAGCGCGCCTTGCAAGACGGCGCGGAAAAAACATTACCGATTCGCAGTGTGCTTCAGCAGACGAAAACGCCAGTGGAAGTGTATTTCTCGAAATAGTGTAAGTTATTGTTTTTATTTAGTTATTTTACGGTTTTCGAACCCTGCCCTTGGACAA
>JAYVJD010000266.1:0-3040 GCA_043769625.1 Pseudomonadota bacterium
CCAGCAAATAGCCCGCCTGTGTCAACGACTTAGCAGCGCGTTTGGCCTGCTCAAGATAGTCGTTTTTATTCTCGTAACGTGACTTTAATAGCGGGCGCATATCGGCAGCGTTCGGCTGATTCGAAAGCGGCAGCCAAGTGCCGTAAAAATCCCGAAGTTCTTGCTGCGCGCCGGGAAGCCCGATTCGCAATGCCCAGGGTGTATAGGTTCCCAACGGAACCGCGATTTCGACGTTGCGGATACCGCCTAACTCGTTGCCAAACTCATCGACTTGCGGAATCAGCACGTCATACGGCTTGCCGAGTTTAGGTGGTTCTACGTCGACAATACCTTGCTTCCAGCGTGGACCGAAATCCATCCGTTGCGGAATCTGCGCGACCTGCGGCGCTTTCAGACCTTTCACGTTGGGAAAGGCCATGGATAGTGGGTCTACCAGCATGCCATCGGAAACTCTAGGATAGGCGTTGCTCGGCGGGGCATCGCCTTTCTCCACCCAAGCCGCGAGCCGGGGCAGCAAAGCCCGAAAATTCACCAGGTAATCCAGAGGATTGCCCAGATAAGTCTCGGTTCCAGGCAACTTTTCGCGTGGCGCAAAAGGGATAACGAAATGCTGCCCGCCGGCAAAATGATATATGCGTTCATTCGGCAGCGGCTCGACATCTTTTTTACCGTCGATTGTCGTGTGAATCAGCGACGCGGCGCGTGCCCAATATTCGTAGCCTGAATTAGTGTAAAAAATTTTCGGTATATGGGATATTGGCATCAGCCCCAAGGTCGCGCCCAGCTCCGGATCTGTTTGCGTCGCACCGGTAAACGGAAACATATCCGTCGGGAAATTGAATGCGGAAAACCGATGGCCGTCGCGCGAGGGCTGCGCGAAGCGATGGTTGAAACTACCGCGCCCAGCGCCGGCGGCATGGATCAACATGCCGTCAAACACTTGCCGGTCGCGCTCGTTGCTGTTGAATCCTTCATAAAGGAAATGTCGCAAAAAACGGCCGGTCTGCGAGACACCGAAGGCCAGTGCGTATTTCACTTTGAATGGGCTCGCCGGCTCATATTTGGCGTAGCTCATAAAATCCCGCACGGCCGCGAAGCCCATGCCGACAACGCGCGGATCCTGCGAACGATAAACCACTTCGTAAATCTTACCAGGTGCGAAACCGCCTTCTTTGCTGATGAAATCAGCGCCTTCGATGTGGCTGGAGCCGCTGATAAACCACCACTTATCGCGCGGAATAACCGTCCCCACGCCATCACGGGAATCACGTTCGGTCAGTGTGGTCCCGGGATTGTCCTGATCGATCGCGACGTAGGGATAGTGATTGCGATGCGACAGCGAAATCATGGTCTCTTCTTGATCCATCAAACGATTCGAGCGCACCCAACCCTTGATCGGCTCTTCTTTATTCCTTCCGATCGGCACCGACAATTGCAGTACTTTCGCTGCCGGCGGCACGTCCCATTGCCAACCGACCCACATCAATGTGTAACCGCGACGCATCAACAGGCCGTCGCCGAAATCTTGTTCGCGCGCCGGATCGTTAGTATGCGTGCCGCCGTTGAAATATGGCAACAATGCTTTGCCGCCGCGATTGCTCACTTCCAACACGCCGATACCCGAAGCTTTGCTTGCGTCCAAGGGCTGCAACACCATAAAATTCGCCTGCGCGTAGACCAAGCCTTCCATGTTATGCGGCGCCTGATCGAGATCGACAATTTTCGCGTTTGCCGGGTGCGCTGGATCGAGCGCAAAGGTTACCGTGCCTTCTAGTTTTTCGTAGGCGCCGACGTTGCCGAATTCTTTGCCTTGCAATACGGGCGTGCGCGATTCGATTTTGATGTCGACAACGGCGGCTTGGATCGCAGAAGCAAGACTTAAGAAAAATACAATCACTCCGAGTTTCAGAATGGCTGCTTGGATGGCACTAAAAAGTTTCAGTTTGGGTTGGCTCATTTTAATAGAATCACGATCAAGACACGCGTGATATAGGTGATTTGTCATTCCTGCGAAGGCGGGAGTCCGTTTGACGGTTGATAAATTTAAATCCCGATGAATTCCCGCCTTCGCGGGAATGACACGAAACACGGCTTAATGCGATGGCTTTCTCATCGAAAAATTGGCGTAAGGATATTATTATGATCGGCAATAAAATCGAAACCAACATCGCAGGCGGATTAGATATCAGCTTGCCGCGCATGGTCGAAGTCCGGCAGAAATTCAAAACGGAAAAATTAGCGAGTGTCACTGCCACGATCAATGAACAAGTCAAGCGTCCGGAAATTAGCGCCAAAATTAAACCCGGTATGAGCATCGCCGTCGGCTGCGGCTCGCGCGGCATTAAGCATATCGCCGAAGCGGCGAAAGCAACCGTCGACAATTTAAAAGCCCTCGGCGCTAAGCCTTTCATTTTTCCGCCATGGCAGCCACGGCGGCAGCACGGCGGAAGCGCAACGCGGGGTGCTGGAAGGCTATGGCATTACCGCCGAATACTGTGGCTGCGAGATTCGGTCCTTGATGGAGGTCATCGAAGTCGGCATGCATCCCAGCGGCATTCCGATTTATCAAGACAAACTTGCCAGCGAAGCGGACGATATTGTGCTGGTGTGTCGCATTAATCCGCATACCAATTTCCGCGCGCCGATCGAATCGGGCATCGTCAAAATGATGACCATCGGCACGTGCAAAATCATCAGCGCCACCAGCTTGCACACGCAAGGCATGGATCTATTCGGCACCTAGCTGCCGGAGGCTGTGAAAATGATTATGGACAAGAGCAAATGTTTGTTCAGCATCGCGATGGTGGAAAATCCCCACGACGAGACGACCATCATCGAAGCCGTTCCTGGCGAAACTTTGTTCGAACGGGAAATTGTGCTGCAAGCAAAAGCCAAGGAATTCATTCCGCGTATTAAATTCGATAATGTCGATGTATTGATTGTCGAACGCATCGGTAAAAATATTTCCGGCTCCGGAATGAGTCCCAATATCACCGGCCGCAATTGCCGCGGCACGGAATGGAACATGAAGCCGGATATC
>JAYVJD010000267.1:0-3039 GCA_043769625.1 Pseudomonadota bacterium
TCATCACCGGCAATTGGGGCACGGATTTCTCCTTGCTCATCAAAGCCAGCAAGGACTTTGGGCTGGACGTCACCTATTACACCCTAAACGCGCAGAATGCCGGCGCCCCCAAGTCCATCGGCGCTGCGGGGGCAGATCACATCAAAAATGTATCCGCCTGGCACTCGAACGCCGCGGAAAATAAAGCGGAAAAATTCGCCAACGATTACCGCAAAAAATACAAGGACGATTTTTATTACGCTACGTCCAAAACCGCGCTGGAAATGCTCGCCAAAGCAATCAACGACGCAAAATCCACCGAGCCGCTGAAAGTGGCGAAGACGTTGGAGGGAATGAGATTTCAAGGCGACACCGGCGAGGTGTGGATGCGCGCCGACGATCACCAATTGATGCAACCGATCTATATTTCGACGTTTACGAAGGCGGGCGGCAAAGATGTGAAATACGATCTAGAGGAAACCGGCTACGGCTGGAAGACTGATTTTCGCGTTGAAGCCAAAGACACGGTGATGCCGACGACTTGTGCGATGGTTAGGCCTTAGAGCATGGAGATGGCCTAGCGCCGGCGCACCGCGAGCCATTGTTTTCCCGGTCACCCGGCAACTTGTCATTCCCGCGAAGGCGGGAATCCATACGGCATTGGTTAGCGCCAGCGCCAAATGGATTCCCGCCTTCGCGGGAATGACACCGATTGAAATTTTAAGGGCACAGTTTACCGTCGACTCCCCAGACGAACTTATTCTGCGACTGGTTTTTCAACAGGTGGCGTTGGCGGATTCTCCGCTGTCTCAACCTCCGCGCTCGCTTGTTTCAATAATTTTTTCTCTTCTTTTTTCTGTTTTTTTGCTAGCTCTTTCTGGCGCTTCGCAAATGCGTAGTTGGGTGTGGCCATGACTGCTCCGATTCAATTGGATTCGAATAAATTCCTGTGTGGGCTCATTTTACCTTGGAACAGCCATGGGACGAACCCGCAGGTCGCCGATTCCGTTCGCTGGCGTTGGTGCTATTACCGGCAAGGCGCATGGATATTGGCGTTGTAGCCGGTTTGATCGATGGAGTAAATGTCTAATCAATCGACAAGTTTGCGCCAAGCAAACAACAATTCCAACGCCGCCTTCGGCGTCAAATCCTCCGGATCGATGTTTTCCAAAGCCTCAATGACTGGATGTAACGCCGACTCAACTTTCATTTCCACTGCCGCGCCGGCGAACAAATCCGCCTGCCCGCCGCGCATCACCGCACTATCTTCTAACTGCTTTAGCTTTTGCCGCGCACTGCGAATCACGCTGGCCGGCACGCCCGCCAATTGCGCGACTTGTACGCCATAACTCTGGCTCGCGGGGCCATCTTTCACGCTGTGTAAAAACACGATCTGGCTTTGGTGCTCGACGACTTCCAAATGCACATTCGCGATTTGCTTGTGTTCTTGCGCTAGGCGCGTGAGCTCAAAATAATGCGTGGCGAATAACGTCAGCGATTGATTTTTTTCTGTCAGTTGTTTGGCAATTGCCCACGCAAGCGCAAGGCCGTCGAAGGTCGACGTACCACGGCCAATTTCATCCAGCAGCACCAAGCTATTCGCCGTGGCGTTGTGCAAGATGTTTGCCGCTTCGGTCATCTCAACCATGAAGGTCGAACGGCCACCGGCGAGATCATCGGCCGAACCGATACGCGTGAAAATCCGATCGATCGCGCCGATGCGCGCGCGATTCGCCGGCACGAAGCTGCCACAGTATGCGAGTAATGTGATCAGCGCCGTCTGGCGCATATAGGTCGATTTTCCGCCCATGTTCGGGCCGGTGATCAGCAACATTTGTCGCGCCGGCGAGAGCGCCGTGTCGTTGCCGATAAAGTGATCGATGGTTTTTTCGACGACGGGGTGGCGGCCTGCTTGAATGTCGATACCGCGATCCTCGGTTAATTCCGGTAACACATAATCCAGCGCCACGGCGCGCTCAGCCAATGCACACAGCACGTCAATTTCCGCGATCGCGCTCGCCGCGCCTTGCAGGGCGCCGAGGTGCGGCAGCAATTGTTGCAATAATTCTTCGAACAACAATTTTTCGCGCGCAAGAGCGCGGTCGTTCGCCGACAGCGCCTTGTCTTCGAAAGCTTTCAATTCCGGCGTGATATAGCGTTCGACATTTTTCAAGGTCTGGCGGCGGCGATAATCGTCCGGTACTTTTGCGGCGTTCGCTTGGCTGACCTCGATGTAAAAACCATGTACGCGGTTGTATTCGACTTTCAGATTGGCAATGCCGGTGCGCGTGCGTTCGCGAGTTTCTAGATTGAGAAGAAATTGTCCGCTATCGGTTTGCATCGCGCGTAATTCATCGAGCGCGGCGTCATAGCCATCACGAATCACACCGCCTTCGCGAATCACCAATGCCGGTTCGTCTTGTAACGCGCGGCGCAATAATGATTCGATACCAGGATCGATGCGTAGCGCGCGACTCAGCTGCGCCACGCGCGGACTATCAACCATCGCCAGAAGCCGCGCCAGTATTGGCTCTGCGGCCAGGCTATCGCGCAAGCCGGAAAGGTCGCGCGGCCGGGCGGTGCCCAGTGCGATGCGCGCGCTGATGCGTTCGATGTCGACGATGTGCTTTAGCGTTTCGCGTAAATCATCAAAGCGATGCCGCCCCGGTTCGCCGATCAACACGCGAATCGCATCGTGGCGTAAGCGCAGCGTATTGACGTTACGCAGCGGATGATGCAGCCAATGGCGAAGGCGGCGGCTGCCCATGCTGGTGCTGGCGGTATCGAGCAGCGACAGCAACGTCGGCTCGATTTCACCGCGCAACGTTTCGCTGATTTCTAGATTGCGCCGCGTCGCCGCGTCGATGATCACGAATTCACTTTCACTTTCGAGAATCAAGCCTTGAACATGGGGCAGAGCGACGCGCTGCGTGTGCTTTACATAGCCGAGCAAGGCCCCGGCAGCGGCGATTGCGACGCGCGATTCTTCGCAACCAAATCCGGCCAGATCGCGCGTTTGAAATTGCTGCGTGAGCGCTTTGTAAGCGCTATCGAAATCGA
>JAYVJD010000268.1:0-3031 GCA_043769625.1 Pseudomonadota bacterium
GTTTAGCCTCCAATACAAAATGTAGTGGGTTCGAAATGGCCTAAGCCCAACTTGATGGGGCTAACTTTTCCAGATTTTCCTATTTGCAACAGAACCAAGCCCACGCGAAAAACCATAACTTATTGATTGAACCAACTATTGTACAAACAATGATTCTAAATTATTGATTTACATAGCGTTCGAAAACGGGACTCCGCTCATGAAATGTACGGCAACCCCAAGCAACGCCGCTGTTGTGTATTACAGGCGAAGTGCGGAATATCTGCTAGAAACCTTAAACAATTATCGCGTGGCAATCCGTTTCATCGCAACGCAAATAACCACCACGCTCGTTCCAATCCGTTAACACCACGCGTTCGCAATGGTGGGCGTCGACGTGATGAAGGTGACGCGCGGGCCGATGGGTGTGGCCGTGAATGAGGCGCGGATAGTTGTATTTTCGTAGTATTGTTTCGAGAGTCGCAAGGGTTACGTCCATGATGCCCATGGTTTTGGTTTGTTTTGCCGTTTCGCTTTTGCGGCGATAGTTTTGGGCAATGGCCTTGCGTTGAGCGAGCGGTTGCGCGAGGAATTGTTGCTGCCACGCGGGATCGCGTACCTGTTTGCGAAACGCTTGATATGTCATGTCATCGGTGCATAAGGTGTCGCCGTGCATGAGCAATGTCGGCGTGCCGTACAAATTAATCAGCGTGGGATCGCCGAGCAAACTTACGCCGGCAGCTAGACAAAATTGCTCGCCGAGCAAAAAATCGCGATTGCCGGGCATTAAGAATATTTTTGTCCCGCTATCGCTTAACCGTCGCAGCGCCGTGATGATGGTGGCGTTGAACGGATCATCGCAATCGTCATCGCCGACCCAATACTCGAACAAATCGCCAAGAATATAGAGCGTGTCCGCATCGCGCGGCGCGCCTTCAAGAAAACGCGAAAACAATTCGGTAATCTGCGGCCGCGTGGGGCACAGATGCAAGTCGGAAATAAAAAGCGGCGCAGGCACTTTGGCTCAATTCAATTGGGAAAGGGTAGTGTACTTGCGCTAGGGCTGCGATGTCACGCGACTTTGCAGGGGTAAATTTACAATTATGGTTGTACCATCCTGTGCGGATGATTCTATCGCTATGCTACCGCCGAGGCTTTCAACTCGCTCTCGCATACCGAGGATTCCAAGGCCGAATGTTGACGCCGATGGTTCAAAACCAGCGCCGTCGTCGCCAATGGTCAACGATAGTCCGCCGTCTAGATAAGTAAGGTCCACATACGCATGTTTAGCGTTGGCATGACGCGACGCGTTGGCGAGTGCTTCCTGAGTAATGCGATAGACACCAATAGCTATTGCATCATCAATATCAGAAATTACGCCGCTTGACATAAAAGAATAAATACAACCGGACTGGGTATCGTCATAAGAACGTACAACTTCCTCGATAGCGCTTTGCAGGCCAAGCGTTTCCAGTATTTCAGGGCGGAGACGCCTCACGATGGCGCGGGCGTTGGTGTATAAGCCAGAGGCGAGCTTAGTGATGGATGTTGCATGGGTTTGCAATTCATCGCGGTTGAGTGGTTGTCGGCTTTCGGTTAGCGATACGATGTGTTGTGCTTCTAGGCGAACCACAATTAGTTCTGCATTCAAATGATCATGTAATTCTCGGGAAAGAAAGCGTCGTTCTTCTTCTACGACGCTGTTAACTTTATCCAGAAGTCGTCGTATTTCAGCGGTGCGGTGTTTGACTTTATTTTCAAGGTCCAGGCGGCCTTCCGCGATACTTTGAGCCATTTCCGAGATCGCCGATTCGAGTTCTCCTATTTCGCCAACTGCGTTGCGTGGTAAATCATTCGTGTAGTCGCCGCTGCGTATGCGTCGGACTGTGTTGATGATTGCGGTTAAGGGCTTCGTTATGTCCGACGCCAGTGCAAGACCAAGCAGCAAAGTAATAATCAATGTGACGGCTGCGATCGTTGCGCCGACAAAGATCCGATGTTTTTGTTTGTTGAGCATGTGCTGTGGGGACAGGAGCAACACAACTTGACCGATAGAGTTCTGAGGCTTTGCTCGCGAGTTAGGGTCACTAGGGTCGGTATGGGCCGCTGTAGTGTCGGCGAAGCTGTCGAATTCAACCGCTTGCGCCGTTACGGGCTGCACAAAGGTTAGTGCCGCGTCACGAGAAATCGCTTGCCGGTTTCGGTGCATGAATAAGCCTCCTTTGGCATCTTTAATGGAGACTTCGACAATGTTAGGGTCGTCCTCAATTAGCTTATCGAGTGCCGGCGCAAGATAACTGCTGTCGCCTGCGTAAAGGGCGTAGACACTCAGATTGACTAGGTGAGCTGTCGTGAGTTGCCCGCGCTCTTGTAATTCCTCGATCACTTCATGTGAGCGCGAGTAGTACGAGTAGATCACAACAGAAATAAACATCAACAATACGGGAAGTATTGTGATGACCATCACCTGCGGAACAATTCGCCAGTTTTTCCACGTCTTAATTGTCATGGCCGCGCCTTCGGTTTGCGAGATAGTTGCCGCACGGATTCATCAATGACGAGATTGAGAGAACGGGCAACATTGTCATTCACTACGACGGAGAAATATTTGGGATGTGCGGCTGACGGCAGACGGCCTGTGCCGTCGTATTCGGCGAGTAATTCCTCGACGTGTGCAGCGATGTCGTCGGTATCAGAGATAGCGCCGGCTAACGCGCCAGCTTTAACGAACGCCGAAGAAAAACCGATGACCGACACCTCTCGCCTATAGGTGGCGATCAGTAAATTGCGAAGTGTTTCTGCGTTATAAATTTTGGCTTCCGGCAGAGCCAAAAGAACGGATTGGCTCGGGATTCGATTAAGCAGCCGAAAAATATTGTCGTCTGGTGATACCGTTTCAATCGTTAGATCAGTGCTAGTTAGGGTGGCGGCGCGTTTAAGCTCCGGTATGTAATCCACGGATTGAATGAGTGACGCAACAGCAACAGGTCGTTTATAAATGGCGGTAATAAGCCGCATCTGCTCCGTTGGTGATGGATCAGAGAATATTGCA
>JAYVJD010000269.1:0-3020 GCA_043769625.1 Pseudomonadota bacterium
AAGGCAAATCGGCACTCAAATTTGACGGTAAATTTTGGCCCGCGTTTATCTATGGCTCGTTCGGTTTCGCCGGGTTTAGTTTGCTCGCATTCGAAGGCCTCAGCCGCTCCACGCCGGCGCACGCTTCGACTATCGCTGCGCTGCAACCCTTACTGATGGTATTTTTTAATTGGGCGATTAAAAAAATGCGTCCGGCGAATTTCACTCTGGCGTGCGTCGCCATTGCGCTATTCGGCGCATTGTTACTCATCACGCGCGGCGACCCGTTGCACGCTTTCACTGGCGGCAGTTTGTTCGGCGATGTGTTGGTATTTTTCGGTGCGCTAAGTTGGGTGGTTTATACCTTGGGCGCGGCAAAATTTCCCGGTTGGTCGCCCATGCGCTTCACCGCACTCACTTGTGCGCCGGCGATGTTGACCGTGATTTTCATCACTCTAGGTTTGACGCTCATCGGTTACATTCATGTGCCAGACGTACAAGCCGTGATCAGCGTGAAATGGGAAATGCTGTATATGATTATTTTTGCTTCGATCCTCGCCGTTATCGGCTGGAACGTGGCGGTGAAAAGTCTTGGCGCGCTGAACGTAATGCTGTTCGGCAATCTGATTCCGGTGATCGTGTTTGCCATCGGCCTGTGGCAAGGCCAGCAATTTCAAGCGGTTGAATTTATGGGCGTATCTTTGGTGTTGGCAGCGCTGATCGCCAACAACCTTTACCTGCGCCAGCGCGCCGCTGCCGTCAACGCCAATGCCAGTTAAGCGTTTTAGTAAGCGTCTCCAACCATTTTTTTAGGTTAAGCCATGAAACATCGCACGCTATTATTTTTCTCTCTGTTGCTGACCTTAATCGCCCCGCCGCTGGCGCTGGCCAAGCATACCGATCCGCCTTCACGCGCCGGTCGAGTGAGCCTGGTCGAAGGCGCGGCGATGTTTTATGACGAACAGTCGGGCTGGCGCGATGCTTCAGTCAATTACCCGGTTACCTCACAAAATTCTCTCGCCACGCGTGGCCGCAGCCGGGCTGAAATGCGCGTCGGCTCGACGGCCTTACGCATCGCCGACGACAGCCAACTCGACTTGCTCGGCATCACGGATAATTTAATCGATGCGCGTTTAACGCAAGGCTCGCTCAATTTACGCGTACGTACGCTTAACGCTGGCGACATCGTGCGCATTGCCACCACGCAATCGCAAACCACTATTCGCGCGCCGGGCCGTTATCGCATCGATGCCGATAATCAAGCGACGCGCGTAACAGTATTGCAAGGCGCTGCCAGCGTCGCCACAGGCGGCGCGCCGGAAGTCGCGCTTTATGCCGGCACCAGCACGGTGGTGGGCTTCGACAATAATTACAACCGCCCGTTGGAAACTGCACAAAGTGATGCCTTCGACGATTGGTCGCGTGAACGCGATTATCGTTTTGAGCGTGCACGCAGCGCGCAATATGTTTCGCCCGAAATGACTGGTTACGAAGAACTCGACAACCACGGCGCATGGCGCAGCGACCCAAGCTACGGCAACGTGTGGGTGCCAAGCTATGTGGCCTCCGGTTGGGCACCGTATCAAGACGGTCGCTGGGTCAATGTGCAACCTTGGGGTTGGACGTGGGTCGATAACGCCCCTTGGGGATTCGCACCGTTTCACTATGGCCGCTGGGTGCAGGTCAATGGTTTCTGGGCGTGGTCGCCCGGCCGCTACCATGCGCGCCCCGTCTATGCACCGGCATTAGTCGCGTTTGTCGGCGAGCCGGGTTGGAATGTGTCGTTCACCTTCGGCAGCGCGCCGGCGGTTGGTTGGTTCCCGCTCGGTTGGGGCGAGCCCTATCGCCCGCATTACTATTGCAGCAGCCAATATGGCCGCAACATCAACATTACCCATGTGCATAACTACACCCATAACGATCACCCGCATGATCAGCCTTCGATTCATCGCGGCTATATCAAAATTGTGCCGCAAGATAAATTCACCAGTCCGGTTGGGTTGATGAATCAAGTCGTCAAATCCGTGATTACCCCGCCAGTGACGCGCAATCTCCCGGTAGCCCCGCCGAGCTCACCGCGTCCGATCATGACGAATGCGCCCGGCTTGATTCAAAACCAAAACGTCGTCGTCGGCCGTATTGGCGGTAGCCAAGCGCCTGCGCCACAAGCGCAAGTGATCACTGCGCCAGCACAACCCATGCGCACCGATAACCCGTGGCGTCGTCAACCGATAATCAGCAACGCGCAACCGGATACCACGCAGGTCAATCCTGCACCGCAACCGCCACGCAGCAAACCGGTGATGCAACAACCGATTCCGATTGCGCAACCCGGTGTGATTCAAGGTGCGGCGCAGCCAGCTATGCCGCATCCGCTAGAGCAAAATAATCGCGGCCATCACCAGCAGCCGGGCCCGAACGTTATTTCCCCGCAGCCGGGCGTAATTCAACATGCCGAACCCGTGCGCCCGCCGGCTTATATCAAGCAAGCGGTGCCACAAAACCTGGCGCAACCCGCGCTTGCGCCAGCAGCGCCAATGGCCGTGATTAAAAACGAAGTTGAAAATCATCGCCGTCAGCGCGAAGACAGCGATAACAATGCCGGTGAACGCAAAATGATGATTCGCTAAAGCGGGTTTGCTTACCCAGAAAACGCCGGTTTTAATCGGCGTTTTTTTGTTTAGCGCAAGCGTTGGCAAATATGCGCGATGGAGTTAGCGTAGTACTGCAACACCACCAACTCTTTCGGATTCGCTCGATAAAGATCATTGGATTCCTCGACCAAATGGCGCAAGGTCAGCATGCGCAGCCCCACTGTCAGCGCATAATCGCGATCAGTGCGCGGCACATAAACATGTGCGCCGCTGGCCTCGATACGCTGAATCAACTCGAGCACTGCGGCTTTTAATTCCAGCTCAGACCAGGCGCGCTGCGGATCGCGCACTAAAATCGTCGCGACCAAGGGCACGGGCAGCACCGGAATAATCTCACCAATTCGCTCCATCAAAATATTGCCGAGTTGCGCAATGGCGCTATGTCGC
>JAYVJD010000270.1:0-8109 GCA_043769625.1 Pseudomonadota bacterium
GACTTGCGTCTCGCGTGAGGCGGTGCAATTGCTGATCAAAAGCACGCATCCGACGCGCAAAATTCGCGTCTGGCTAGATCGTTATCACATGGGCGTCGGTACCGGCGATCGATCCAAAACCGATTTGCTTCCCGCCGCCGAACCAGAGCCCTTAGGTTGCTCGCGCTCCTTGAGTGGTCCACAAGAATGGCGCGTGGTACGCGCAGAATTTATCGCGGACTAATTGTTGCCCAAGCGATTTCGTCGATGGTTGGCAAAATTTCATGGCACGAGTAGAGAAAAATTGCGTTAAAGTAAATCAGTAGTTTAATGTTGTTTAATTGAAGGAAATGCCATGTCGCTGTCCATGTATCAAGCATCTATCCCGGTTTTTGTGCGTAACTTGAATAATCTCTCGGCTATTCTCGACAAGACGATCGCGCATGCTGATGCGAAAAAAATCGATCACGCCGTATTGCTTAATTTTCGCCTGTTCCCCGATATGCTTAATTTCACCAAGCAAATCCAGATTGCGACAGATTTTGCGAAAGGTGCCGCCGCGCGGTTGGCCGGCGTGGAAGTGCCGAAATATGAAGACACGGAAGTGAGCTTCGCTGACCTCAAAGCGCGTATTCAGAAAACCTTGACCTTTGTGCAAAGTTTTAAGCCAGAGCAGATTGATGGCTCGGAAGATCGCGACATCACCTTGACCATTGGCGGCAATCCTGTGACGTTGAAAGGCCAGCCGTATTTATTGCAAATGGTGATGCCGAATTTTTATTTCCATGGGACGACGGCTTACGCGATTTTGCGCCACAACGGGGTTGAAATCGGCAAGCGCGATTTCGTGCCGATGCCTTCCTGATATTTTGACTTCTCCGCAACCCGATCAAACGAACGACAAGGCTTCAGCGCAAACCACCGCGCTGGAGCAGGAGCTCACGCCGAAAGCCGTCTGGAAAAATTATAAGATAATGATTCCGGTGTGGCTGGTGCTGGCTGGTTTGGTGTGGTTGGGTTTGTATCTTGGCGTCGGCAAACCGGTGGTCGCGGCGGGCGGGGTGTTGCTCGCCATGTTTTCTGGCGCGCTGGCCTGGTTGGTCGGGGTGATTGGCCTGGTGCCACTTATCGGACCATTGATCGTCAAAATTCTGTCTATCGGTTTTGTCTGGTTGCTCAACGCGCTGGGCTATCTGGTGTCGTTCGTCGCGATTAAACGCGGCTATTCCAAAGATGTGCTCACCTATCGTGGCCTGACCGTGGCGCTGATCGCGGGGATTGTGATTGGCTATATTTTCGGCAAATTGCTTTAACGTTGTTAGATGCCGCCGCATACCGTCGATATTTTTTGTAAGGTCATTGATAACTATGGCGACATCGGCGTTGCCTGGCGATTGGCGCGACAACTGGCGTCCGAGCAGGGCTTGCAGGTTCGTCTTTGGGTCGATCAGCTTGCCAGCCTCGCGCGTTTTTGTGCCGCCGTTGACGCGCATGCGGATACGCAAACGCTCGAGACGATTGAAATTCGCAAATGGGCCCTGCCTTTTCCTGATACAAAACCGGCTGAAATAGTCATCGAAACTTTCGGCTGTGATCTACCCGAAAGTTATGTCACTGCGCTGGCGCATCAAGCGCGCGCATCGGCTTGGATCAATCTGGAATACCTGAGTGCCGAGAGCTGGGTCGATGGTTATCATGCATTGCCTTCGCCGCATCCGCGCTTGGCCTTGACCAAATATTTTTATTTCCCCGGCTTTACCGATAAAACCGGCGGTCTGCTGCGCGAGAAAAATTTGTTCGCGCAACGCGATGCATTTCAACAAAACAAAGACGCGCAAGCCGAATTATGGCGAAAACTGGATTTACTGCCGCCGATACAAAACGAATTACGCATCAGTTTATTTTGTTACGAGAATCCGGCGCTGCCCGCGTTACTGCAAAAATGGGCAGATGGTGCGCAACCCATCACTTGTTTGGTGCCGCAAGGCGTCGCGGCGGAATCGATCACGCTGTTTTTTGCGCAGAATAGCAACCAGGCACCGAATCAATTTAGCCGAGGGCAACTCACCATGCAAACCATCCCCTTTACCCATCAAGCGGATTACGATCAATTACTCTGGGCGTGTGATATCAATTTCGTACGCGGCGAAGACTCTTTCGTACGCGCGCAATGGGCGGCGAAGCCCTTCGTCTGGCATATCTATCCGCAAAAAGAAAACGCGCATTGGGTCAAGCTGAATGCTTTCATCGACCTGTATGCAGAAGGATTACCCGATCAAGCGGCGGCAGCGACGCGCAATTTCTGGCGCGCTTTTAATGCCGGCAGAGGCGCAGACGCGACTTGGGACGCATTTACGCAGGAATATGACACGAATAAGTCATATAGCCGTGTTTGGGCGGGCAAATTAGCCGGTAGGCTCGATGTTGCAACTGGACTAGCGGATTTTTGTCGAAAACTGATAAAATAGCGCGTTATCCGGTAAAAGCATGGCAAAGCCGGATTTTCCCTTACAGAATTTATTCAGGATTGATTATGAAACAAGCTCAAGAGCTACGCGCAGGCAATGTCATTATGGTCGGCAAAGACCCGATGGTGATTCAGAAAGCTGAATACAACAAAGGCGGACGCAGTTCTGCCGTGATGAAAATGAAAATGAAAAATCTGCTCACCAGCGCGCCATTTGAAACGGTGTTTAAAGCGGACGACAAATTTGATTTGTTGGTACTCGAGCGCAAAGAAGCCAGCTACTCTTACTTTGCTGACCCGCTGTACGTGTTCATGGACAAAGAATTCAATCAATTTGAAATCGAAAAAGACAGCATGGGCGATGCGCTGAATTACCTCGAAGACGAAATGCCGTGCGAAGTGGTGTTCTACGACGGCAAAGCGATCTCAGTGCAATTGCCCAGCTCCTACGTGCGCGTGATCGACACCGACCCCGCCGTACGTGGTGATACATCCGGCAAAGCGATGAAGCCCGCCACCATCGCTACCGGCTTTCAAGTCATGGTGCCGTTGTTCTGCGAAAATGGCGACAAGATTGAAATTGATACCACGACGGGCGAATATCGCCGTCGCATAAGCTAGAACCAGCAGCCGAAAAAAAATGCCGGGCCAGATGCAAATTCACACTGCATCTGGCCAGTTTCGCTCACATGCTTTCGTTTTCCTTCGGGCATCTCAATGTCGATAACGCAGCGCGCAATTGCCGCATGGTTTTTTGGCCTGATGATGTGCCTGTCTGCTGGCGCGCAGAAGCTTCCTGATGTCGGTACGCGTGCAGCCAGCAAGCCCGGCGACACGCAACCGATCCCGGCATCCGCTTCCGCGCGAGATCTATTCTCGCGCTATAAAGATCGCCTGGTTCAAGTCCGCGTCCTGCTCAATAGTGCCAACGAACAGTCTTCTTTAGGTTCGGCCTTTGTCGTGCGCAATGACGGCGACAAAGGGATTTGGTTACTGACCAATTATCATGTCGTTTCTTCGCTCGCTATCAACCCAGAAAAATATCGCATCGAACTTCGCCCGACGAGTGAAGTAACCGTCAGGGCGACGCTGGTTGCCGTCGATGTGATTCATGATCTTGCCGTATTGCATGTCGGCTCCGTCGGCGATGCGGCTTCGTGGCCGACCTTCGCATTGCGTGAGCCCGTCCTGCAACAAGGAGAAAAAGTTTTTTCATTGGGCAATCCGCTTGAATTAGGCTTTCTGATTTCCGAAGGTATTTATAACGGCTTGGTCGAATCGCGCATCTACGACCAGATGTTATTTTCCGGCGCGATTAATTCAGGCATGAGCGGCGGACCCGCGATCGACGAAGCGGGGCGCGTGGTCGGCGTCAACGTGGCGGTGCGCCGCGATGCGCAATTGATCAGCTTTTTGGTGCCGGTGCGTTACGCACGCGATTTACTCGAACGCGCATTGACCGCGTCGCCGCGCAAGGAATGGCGTAGCGAAATCGGCAAACAGTTAATTGCGCACCAGGATTTTGTTGTCAGCAAATTATTGGATGCAAAGTCGGCTGTAGCAAGCGCTAATAAGGCGATCGCGTCAGCCAATGCCAAGCTGGGCTTTGCCAGTCAGACTTTGGCTGGGCGCAAAGTACCGACACTCGACGGCACGCTGACCAAATGCTGGGCCAGTGGACGTGAGGGCGAACGCTTGCGTTATCAGCGTGACAAACTGGATTGCAATTTGCAATCGGATTTGTTTGTGAGCGGACGTTTATATACCGGTTCGCTGAATATTAATCATGTCGTGTTGCGCAATATCGACTTGGCCACGTCGCAGTTTCTTTCCGTTGGTTCGTTTTTCGGCGCTGTGAGGTCGCATTTCGGCTTTGCCGGCGGTGGTAAAGAAACGACGTCGAATGAATGTCATGATGAATACTTGCGTGGCATCAAACACGTTTACCGGGTTGCTATTTGCATCAAGGCGTACAAAAAATTTGACGGTATTTATGATTTCACTGTCAGCGCCACACAGGTAGATGACCCGCGCGAACGCCAGATCAGCAATCTCACCTTGCGCGGCTTGTCATTCGAAAATAGCCAAAGTCTAACGCGCAAATTTCTGGAGCAACTCGAATGAGTTGGGTTGTTGAGCATTTGCATCGCGACGGCAGCGTGCAAGCGCGTGCCTACGTGCCAGAGGAGGCCTCGGGCGACGCCGTGTTTCTCATCGGCCGTGCGCTGGATAATGACATGGTGCTCGATGACCCGCACTGTGCGGCCAACCACGCCCAGTTGGAAATCGACGCAGACGGTAACGCACGCTTATTCGATCTCGACACCAGCAATGGCATTGTATTGGGCAGCAAGCGGCGACAAAAATATTACGACGTCAAAGATGCCGAGCCGTATCGACTAGGCCAATCCTTAATTCGGGTTCGTTCAACCGCGTGGCCGCTTGCGCCCGAGCGGCCCCTGTCGAATCGTGCGATATGGCCGATCGCCTTGGTCGGCTTGGCCTTGGTGTTGGCGCATAGCGCATGGACCTTATGGCTAACCGACGTGAATGAAAAATCGCCGCCGTATCTTTACGGGTTGAGCGGGATCACAGCGGCGCTGTGTTTGTGGAGCGCAGCGTACGCCCTGTTCGGCAGACTGGTATCCGGTAATGTGCGTTTTTTATCTCACTTGGCGATCGCTACGGCAGGTTACCTGTGTATTACTGTGATAGACAATCTATTCGAGACGATGGCGTTTTCCTTTTCTTGGCTGTGGCCGCTGCGCATTTCTCATTCGGTCACCGTCGTCCTCGCTGCGCTCACGGTACGCTATCACTTGCGCCTCGCCGACCCCAAGCACTGGCACACTCTGCGCATCGGCTTGGTAGTAGTTGCCGCTGCGGTCATTTTTATTCCCATCACACAGAATTGGATTTCGCATCAGCGGCTCACTAATATACAAACTATCAACCAGATTGATTACCCGTGGTTGCGTGTAGCGCAGCCGGTCCCTTTGCAAGATTTGACTGCCGCGACAGAATCGCTAAAGACTCGCGTCGATCAGGCGCGTAAAAAGAATGATAGCGAGTTTGATTCGTTCGATGGTGAACAAGGTTTTGACGACTAGCACTGCTCGCGGTTTTAGGTTCAATTTAAGATATTGTTTGGCGAATGGCGTGTGCAATAACTGGTTTTCTGGAAAAAGAAACGTGCGCGCGTCTTTTTTATTTAACATATTGATTATATTAATAATTTTATATTTTCTGTTCTTGATTTGATTGACTAGATTGAATAATGTTGCGCGGCTCATAGCAAATCTAGTTTGATTGTTATACGTTTCGCAGAGCGCATAGTTGGGCAGGTTAGGCTTAACGATACGCCCTGGAAGACGCTGATCCAGAATAAGCATCAAATAATCATAAAGCCCGGGCTCGCTGCCCGCATGAATAATAATCAAACAAAAAAGGAGCTATTTTGGATAACTTCGATAAATTATTTCGCGACGTTGTGCGGTTGCTACGCGGCCTTGCTTTATTCTCATTATTTACGCTGAGTGCCTGCGGCGGTGGCGGGGAAAGCAAAGCGCCCCCTGTTGCCATTAATACCCCGCCTAGCGTGGCTATGTCGCTGACCGGGGTGCGAGAGGCCAATGCAAGTGGCGTGATAAATGCAACCAAGGGCGCGCAAATTGTTTTCAGTGAATCACCTAGCGCCGACCCTGATGGGGACGTCCTTACATTCTCATGATCATTGATCAGCAAACCCAATGGTAGCTTATCGTCGTTGTCTAGCATTGCCAACGTAGATACATCGATTATCGTTGATGCTCTTGGCGAATACATTGTCGCGCTAAAAGCGACCGATTCAAAAGGGGCCTCGGCCGAAAAGCGTGTAAGCATCATGGTGGACAACAGTCCGCCGATTACTTCAACCAGCGTAGCGGTGCAATACACGCCGATTTCGGTTGATAAGCCGGCGCAGTCGATCACCGTAGGTTCCGCAATCGTGCTTGACGCGAGCGCCTCGACGGATCCCGATGGGCAGTTTTTATCGCACACTTTTGAATTGTTGCAACGCCCGACAGGCAGCACAGCCACCCTGGCTACCAGCGCTGCGGCGACGCGCTTGATTGCAGAACAGTTGGGCGCCTACAAATTACGCGTGCGCTCAACCAATGTCCGCGGTATTTATGCCGACACAAATTTTACTTTTAATGCTGAAAATAGGGCCCCGGTTGCGTTCGTAGTGTCGGATGTAAAGCTGACTAGTAGCGCGACAACGAGTAACACAATTACTACATCTGTCGGGTATGACATTGTTTTGAACGGCGCAACGAGTTCAGACCCTGACGGCGACGCACTTAACTATGTATGGACTTTCAGCAAGCCGTTCAATAGTGCTATAAATTTATCCTCTACGATTGCGGCAACGACGCAATTTGCGCCTGATGTTATGGGCACCTATTCGGCCACGCTAACTGTGACCGATACTAAAGGCGCGAAATCCGTCCATACGGTTAACGTCAACGTAAATAATCGCCGTCCGACTGCAACGGTGACTTCCAATGCTACGCCTCAAGCCTTGGTGGGAACGGTGCCGCTGCGCATGCCTCCGGGAACGGAGCTGACGCTACGCGGCGGCGGGAGCATAGATGCTGACGACGATGTTTTGACTTACTTGTGGGAAATTACTTCCAAGCCAGCGGCCAGCGCTGCAACGTTGAGTGCGACGACCGAACCGAATACGGTGATACGTATCGATGTCGCGGGCAACTACGCAGTCCGCTTGAAAGTCACCGACACCAAAGGAGCGTCATCGCAGCAAACCGTATTCATCGAGTCTGGATTCAATGCACCGCATGCGATATTGGATAAATCCAACATCATGGCGCTGGTAGGTGAGGCGATTAATGCTTCGGCCGCTTTGAGTTTTGATTCCGATGGCGATGCGCTGACGTTTGCCTGGGCAATCGATGCCCGACCTGCCGGATCGACCGCCAGCATTGCCGATAATAAGCAATCAACATTAGTGTTCACGTCCGATGTTCCCGGCGCCTACATATTGTCTGTAACAGTCTCCGATGGCCGTAACAGCAGCATAGCTTTGCTTACTCTCGGCGTTCGGGCAAATGCGCTCGGTGTGATAACCCTTGCGTTCGAACCGATTAATAGTAAATATAGCCGCGCCAAAGATTTGCTGGTGATGATCAGTGCGTCTCCGAATGCTGTCAGGATTCTCGATCCTATTGCTGGCGCTGTTAGAAATATTCCGTTGGAGTTAGCGCCAAAAGTATTGTCGATCAGCCCCAATGGATTGAAAGCGGCTGTCGTGCATAGCGGAGCGATCAGTTATATTGATCTTTCTACCAACTTGCTGTTGCGCACCGTGCGTGTTGCTGCCGATCCAACGGAAATATTTTTGACCAATTCGGGGGTCGCCTACGTGTTTGGTCAAAGCGGCGGTCAATGGGTTACCCCAGCAGTTAATATTGTTGATTTGACTGTGGGTGTTGAGCTAACTTTTACCCAGCAAGCAAGCCCATGGGTATATGGCGGGGCGAGGGGAGTGTTTGCTGATAAATTAAATCGCGGCTTTTTCGTCAATCCCGGTTTGTCACCTTCGGACGTTTCTTACTTCACCATCGATCCGGTTAATTACAACATTATTAACGCGGGCGATT
>JAYVJD010000271.1:0-3002 GCA_043769625.1 Pseudomonadota bacterium
CGTCTGCATACGACGCATCGCGATCTCTGCTCCAGAAGCCGCGCCGGTATTGGCTGACAGCCAAGTGCCTTGCGAAAATAATCCTAACTCAACGTATTCGCGAACGCTCCCTTGGAAGCCACTGTTTTCTTCTTGCAGTAATAAACCAATATGCCGCGCCAATTCACGGCGCGGCAAACTCGCGACACTTTTCTGCGCCAATTTCACTGTCCCACTTTGCGCGGTACGCAGGCCGGCGAGGACGTGAAGCAAGGTCGTTTTGCCGCTGCCGTTCGGGCCGAGCACGGCCCAGCATTCGCCGGGTCGAAAATCGATCGACAAATCGCGCAGCAAGACTTTGCCGGGATGCGCGAGCGTGAGGTGGTCGGTGGAAAGCATCATCGGCGGATAAGCAGAAGTAACAGCAAGGGCACGCCTAACAGCGCCGTCACCGCGCCGACCGGCAATTGCAACGGCGCGGCGATACTGCGCGCGAGCAGATCGGCGCACACCAAGAATGCACCGCCCGCGACAATCGAAGCCGCGATCAACGCGCGATGTTTTGTGATGCCAAGCATACGAATGGCATGAGGCACCAGCAAGCCGACGAAACCAATGGGGCCCGCGGTGACCACGACCGCAGTCGTTGCCAGCGCCGCGAGAAAAAAAATCGCAATTTGCAGCGGCTTTGCGCTTAAGCCCAGGGTCGCAGCTTTAGTTTCGCCGAGCGCCAGAATGTCGAGTGTATGACCCAGCAACACACTGACGATGGCGGCGATGGCAAGAACGCTCAGCACGATGTTTGCCGATATCACCCGCGACAAATCGCCCATCAGCCAAAATAGCATGCCATGCAATTGCGCGGCGGGCGCCAAGACCAAAAACAAACTGATGATCGCAGCGAATCCCGCAGACAAAATCACCCCGGCAAGCAGCATGCGCTCCGGCCCGACACCGCGCTCGCGCCAGCCGATCGAAAAGACTAAAACAATCGCGACGATTGCCCCGAGAAGCGCGCCGATATTGACTGATAGGGCGGCCATGCCCAAGCTCAAGGCTGACAGCGCGCCTACAGCCGCACCGCCCGAGATGCCGAGAATGTAAGGATCGGCAAGCGGATTGCGCAATAGTACTTGCAGCAACGTTCCGGCGAGCGCGAGCAATCCGCCGCACGCGAACGCCGCGAAGACACGCGGCGCGCGCAGCTCGTTGACGATCTGCCGGTGAACCTCGCTACCGTTACCGATCAGCGCCTGCCAGACTTCGCTATTGGAAAGTTTGACGCTGCCGACGGAGAGGCCGAACCACAGGCTGGCGATTGTGAGGATGAGAAGTGTGGCTGCGATGAGGGGACGTTGCATTAACTGTTGTTGGGTCGTAATTTGCAGCCACTGGCGCAAACAACTCAATCCCGCAAAGAAATCACTGGCCAACCGTTAGCCTGGGCGTGACTGCGTAAGGTATCGTCGGGATCAACGGCAACCGGATGGCTGACCATTTTCAGTAGCGGCAAATCGTTCAATGAATCACTGTAAAAATGCGTGTTCGAAAACGAATTCCAGCCCAAACCCCGCGCCTGTAGCCATTCTTCGAGTCTTTTTATCTTTCCTTCGCGAAAGCTCGGCGTGCCGGCAACCCGCCCGGTAAACTCACCGTTGATCTCTTCCGGCTCAGTGCCGATCAAATACTTGATGCCGAAGGCGGTGGCGATCGTCTCGGTAACAAACCGATTGGTCGCGGTGATAATCAACACATATTCAGTTTGACTCAGCGCCTTGTTGACTAACGCGCGCGCTTTATCGGTCATGATGGGAACAATCTTGGTCGCGACATAATCGTCGCGCCATTTTTTTAAAACTTTTTGCCGATTGTTCGCCAATGGCTTTAACTGGTAATCGAGGAACTCATGGATATCGAGTGTACCGGCGGTGTAGGCATTGAAAAATTCCAGGTTACGCGCTTCGTGTTCCTCGCGATCGCGCACACCTTTTTCGATCAAATACTGCGCCCATTCATAGTCGCTGTCGCCGGCCAGCAAGGTATTATCCAAATCAAACAAAATTAAATCCAAGTTACGACTCCATGGTAGGTTCTTGGTCGATGACTTCTTTAAGCAATGGTACGGTAATCGCGCGTTTGTGTTGCAACGAATATAAATCCAACGCCGCAAGTAAATTCATCAAAGACGGCAAATCGCGCGGATAGTGGGACAAAATATAACGAATGACCTCGGGCGTGAGCGCAAAACCGCGTTCGAATGCATGGCGCGACATGGCCGCGTATTTCTCCTCATCGCTCAACGGTTTCACCTCGAGCACCAAGCCCCAGCCGAGGCGCGACTTTAAATCCGGCAGGATCGACAACTTGCCGGGCGGCAACGTGCCGCTTACAACAAATCGCCCGGCGCCGGTACGGATACGGTTATAGGCATGAAACAACGCCGGTTGGCCGGTCGCGCTTAGGTGCTGTGCATTATCAAACGTGACGGTTTCATCGCCACGAATTTGCGAAATCTCGGGCACTGTTGCCTTGCTGTCAAGATGAATCACCTGCCGCACATCGGCCGCTGCGGCGAATGCATGGAGTAAATGACTTTTACCCGCGCCCGCTTCGCCCCACAGATAAACGAAACGTTCGCTATTTTCGCCGCTTGCCATCGCTCGCAGCAGCGCGCAGAGCTCTTGATTCTGTCCAACGACAAAATTAGCGAAAGTGGGCGGCGGCGCGGGGGAAATATTGAGGACAAGCTGTTTCATTGCGCGGCGAATTTTAACATGGCGCGATGAAATCTCCGGCATTGCCCGACCACGGCTGCGCCTGCGACATGGACTTTCCCGCCGTCACCCGTCATAATGCAATGTTTATGAAGCTTTTATTCGATATCTTTCCTGTTGCGCTGTTCTTCGTTGCGTACAAGTTCGCCGGCATTTACGTCGCAACAGGCGTGGCCATTGCAGCAAATGTGCTGCAAATCCTCTGGTTGCGGCTGACCGGCAAAAAAATCGAGCCGATGATGTGGATCA
>JAYVJD010000272.1:0-2992 GCA_043769625.1 Pseudomonadota bacterium
AATACGCCGCGTCCGCCTAATGAGAGTTGATTCGATTCTCCGGTCGGGCCGGGCAGAATTTCTGCTGCTGCAAAAAGTTTGCGCGCTTGGGCGGCATAGTAATGCAAAAAATCTACGGCTTCGCGTAACTCAGACAAAGCATCCGGCCGTGTCTTGCCCGCTTCAAAAACCAGCAGCGCAATAAATTCGGCCCGCTGTGCTTCGAGTAAATCCGCCGCGCGCGCCAATATTTCTGCGCGTCGAGCGGCAGGCAGCGCATTCCACAGCGGGGAAGAGTGGCTAGCAGCATCCAGCGCCGCGTTGATATCTTCGCTCGTCGCCTCGACTACCGTACCGATTTGCTGCTGGCAGTTTGCCGGGTTGGTTAAACGTTGCGCTTTGCCTTTTGACGTGACACCCATCACCAACGAAGTCGCCTGCCGCTGCGCCGCTTTTAATGCCCGAGCTAAATCGTTTTCCAATTTTCTCCACTGCGCAGCGTCGGCAAAACTGAGGCCGTTGGAATTTTTTCTTTCCGGCGCAAATAAATCCGGCGGCAGTGGAATGCGCGGATTTGGAATAATTTTCATCGCGCGCAACAGCGAAACCGGATCCGCCACTATTTTTTCCACTGACACAGCTTCATCGGCAATGCGATTCACAAACGAGGTATTCGCGCCGTTTTCCAGCAAGCGCCGCACCAGATACGGCAACAAATCCGCATGCGCGCCGACCGGTGCATAGACGCGACACGCGCGGCCCGGTTGCTGCAACACTTCGCCATGCAGCGCTTCACCCATGCCGTGCAAACGCTGAAATTCAAAATCGTGCCGCTCGCCGGCTTGTTGCAAAATATAGGCGACGGTGTGCGCATTATGTGTGGCGAACTGCGCATAAAACGCTGGCGGATTTTTCAGTAATAAATTTGCGCAAGCCAGATACGCAACATCGGTGGCCACTTTGCGCGTGTAAACCGGATAACCTGCCAGCCCCTGCATTTGCGCGCGCTTAATTTCGGTGTCCCAATACGCGCCTTTCACCAGACGCACCGGAATGCGCTTAGCGTTTTGCTGCGCGACATGCGCGAGCAGGGCAATAACCTGCGGCGCGCGCTTTTGATACGCCTGCACGGCGAGGCCAAAACCATTCCAGCCGGCCAGTTTTGCATCATTAAAAATATCAATAAAAACAGATAGTTGCAAATCAAGCCGTTCAGCCTCTTCGGCATCCAAAGTCAGGCCGATATTGGCTTCACGCGCTTGTTGCGCAAGCGTCAGCACGCGCGGCGCGAGTTCATGCATCACCCGATTTTTTTGCAGCAGCTCGAAGCGCGGATGCAAAGCGGAGAGCTTGATGGAAATACTTGGCGCGGAAAAAACATCGTCGGTCGGTGAATTATTTTTTGCCAAAGTCGCGATAGCATTTTGATAGGCGAGGAAATATTTTTCTGCGTCGTCGCGGCCTAAGGCTGCTTCGCCGAGCATATCGAAGGAATATCGATATTGCTTGTACTCAGCTTTGCGGCTGCGCGCCACCGCGCTGTCGATATCCGCACCCATGACAAATTGCTCTGCCATGATGCCCATCGCCGCGCGAATTGCTTGCCGCGCCACCGGCTCGCTCATGCGCGCAAACAATTTTTCTGCTTGTTGCAGCGCATTTTTTTCCGCAGGCATATCGCCGGCCAAACGCCCAGCCAGCAACATGCCCCAGGTGGACGCATTGACCAGCCACGAATCGCTGCGGCCGACGTGCTGCTTCCAATCGCCTTGAGAAAATTTATCGCGGATCAACGCATCGGCCGTCGCCGCATCGGGAATGCGTAGCAGCGCCTCCGCCACGCACATGAGCAACACGCCTTCGCGCGTGGACAAATCGTATTGATGTAAAAAGGATTCGATGCCGGCGATTTTGCGTCCGCGCACAGCGCGGACTAAGTCTGCCGCGCGGGTAGAAATACGTTTCGCGTCGGCAGTTTCGGTGTTTGCCATGACCAGCAGTTGCTTAACGCACGCCGTTTCGTCAGCGAGAAATGCCGCGTCGATATTCGCCTGCAGTAGTGTCGTTACCTCAGCTGCTGACATACGGCACCTCTCGTCGGTTGAGTTCAGGTTTCTTCTGTTGCCTGCTTATGCACTTCGACCATATCGACTTCGGCTACTTTGGCAATTAAATTTTCCAACTCGCCGCCGGGCATCGCGCCGGGCTGCGCGAACAAAATAATTTTTTCACGGAACACCATCAAGGTAGGAATTGAGCGGATCTGAAAATGCCCAGCCAATTCCTGCTCTTCATCGGTGTTGATTTTAGCGAACACAACGCCCGGATGTTTCTCCGCTGTCTGTTCAAATATCGGCGCGAAGCCAACACATGGGCCGCACCATGGCGCCCAGAAATCGACAATCACTGTGTCGTTAATGCTGATAACGTCGTCAAAATTATCTTTAGTGAGTTCGAGAATTGCCATTGCCCGTTCCTTATGCAATTAAAAAAAATTATTGGCTTACCGCTGCGCCCCATGCGCCTTCATAAAAACGCGATTCCATCGGCTTGCGCGCGCGTGGCGCCAGCTCGCGCGCTTTCACATCGCCGTCCAATAGATCGGGGGCGGCCTGATAGCCCACGGCTATCATCGCCATGGGGGAATACTGTTCAGGAATCGAAAAAGCCGCGCGCAATTTGTCCGCATTAAAACCACCCAATTGATGCGTGACTAAACCCGCCGCTTCGGCTTGCAACACCAGAGCCATGCTCGCCGCGCCAGTGTCGTATTGCGCAAATCGATTAACGGCGCTGGGGTTGTGATCAAAAATAGTATTGGCAATCGACGCAAAGAGTACCGGCGCATTTTTCACCCACGCCTGATTCGCCTCGACCAAACAGTCGAAAGCTTTTTGCCATGATTGAGGATCAGAATGTTTATCCCAGACAATATAACGCCACGGCTCGTCGCCGAAACACGATGGCGCCCAACGCGCCGCTTCGATGAGCGAAATAATTTGTGCGCGGCTTA
>JAYVJD010000273.1:0-2988 GCA_043769625.1 Pseudomonadota bacterium
GAAGATCCGAAAGGCGAAAAAATAACCACCGCGCTACTCGCGGCGAAAGTGGATGTATCGGAAGCGGCGCTGTATCGACATTTTTCCAGCAAAGCGCAAATGTTTGAAGGCTTGATTGAATTTATTGAATCCACGGTTTTTTCGCTGATCAATAAAATCATGACGGAAGAAACCTCGGGCGTAAAACAAATCGAAGCGATCATCGCCATGCTGCTCGGCTTCGCCAAAAAGAATCCCGGCATGACGCGCGTGTTGATCGGCGACGCGCTGGTACACGAGAACGAAAAACTCCAAGCGCGTATCAACCAATTGCATGACCGCCTCGAGGCCACGCTGCGCCAATCGCTGCGCCTCGCTGCCAGCGTAAATGAAATCCCCAACAACACCGACACCACCATCAAAGCCAACGTGTTGCTGTGCTTCGTCATCGGCCGCTGGCACCAGTTCGGCAAAAGCGGCTTCAAACGCTCGCCGACGGAATATTGGCCGGCGCAATTAAACGAATTGCTTTAAGGAGCAACCCCGATGGAAGCTGTATCCGACAATCGCGTGTGCTTAGTCATCGGCGCAGGTGACGCCACGGGCGGCGCGGTCGCGCGGCGCTTTGCGCGTGAAGGCTACATCACTTGCGTCACGCGGCGCTCGGCGGACAAATTAACGCCGTTGATAGAACAGATCGAAGCCGCCGGCGGCACCGCCCACGCTTTCGCCAGTGACGCGCGCAAAGAAGAAGAAGTCGTCGCGCTGATCGAAAAAATTGAATCCACCATCGGTGAAATCGACGTGCTGGTATTCAACATCGGCGCCAACGTGATGTCCAGCGTGCTCGACGAAACCGCACGCAAATATTTCAAGATTTGGGAAATGGCCTGCTTCGGCGGATTTCTCAATGGCCGCGAAGTGGCCAAACGCATGGTGACACGCCAGCGCGGCACGATAATTTTCACCGGCGCGACCGCCTCGCTGCGCGGCTCCGCCAACTTTTCCGCCTTTGCCGGCGCCAAGCACGCGCTGCGTGCATTAGCGCAAAGCATGGCGCGCGAACTCGGCCCGCGCGGCATCCATGTCGCGCACAGCATCATCGACGGCGCGATCGACACGGCCTTCATCCGCGATAATTTTCCCGATCGCTACGCGCTCAAAGCGCAAGACGGCATCCTCAACCCCGACCACATCGCCGACGCGTATTGGATGCTACATAGCCAGCCGCGCGACGCCTGGACCCACGAGCTCGACCTACGACCCTACATGGAAAAATTCTGATGAAAAATTTCGAATTCTGGTTCGACTTCGGTAGCCCAGCCTCTTACCTCGCCTGGACGCAAATCCCTCGAGTAGAAACCAGCACCGGCACAAAGGCCGTGTATAAACCGATGTTGCTCGGCGGCGTGTTCCAAGCCACCGGCAACCACTCACCCGTGACGATTCCCGCCAAAGGCCAATATACTTTTATCGATTTCGCGCGCTATGCCAAACGCTATAACGTAGCACTCAACGTCAATCCTTTTTTTCCCATTAACACACTATTATTGATGCGCGGCGCCATCGGCTTGCAGATGAACAACGACCCGCGCTTCGACAAATATTGCAGCGCCGTGTTCAAAGCCATCTGGGTCGATTCGCTCAACCTGAACGACCCGGCAACTGTCGGCGCAGCCCTTCAGCAAGCGGGATTCAATGTTGACGAGCTCTTGGCGCTGACCAATAACCAGGCCACCAAAGACGCCCTCAAAGCCGCAACGCAAACCGCCGTCGATCGCGGCATCTTCGGCGCACCGACCTTCTTCGTCGGCCATGAAATGTTCTGGGGACAGGACCGACTGGATTTTGTGATTGAAGCGCTGCAAACCGCCACGAAATGAAATATTTCGCGCTGTGTAGCATGTTCAAATGTGCGGCTGACGGACTCTTCTGGCGCATCACTTTTCAGCGCATGAAAATACCCTTCACCTACCCGCCTAAATATGTCCATTCGTAAGCATAAAATCCCCAAGCCCGCTGACAAGAACACCGTGTCCACGCTGGAAATGGTTGCGGCGGCGGCCGGCGTATCGTCAAGCACCGTTTCCCGATACCTCAACGGCACCGCCGGTGTCAGCGTGGTTAAAAGCGCGGCAATTAAAGCTGCGATCAAAAAATTAAATTTTATTTCCAATCCTATCGCCAGTGGCTTGGCCGGCGGAAAGAGTCGCTGCGTGGGCGTGATTACGCAAGTGCTTGGTAGCCCATTTTATGGCCAGGGATTGTTGGGGATAGAAAACGTTTTGTTGGCGTCAAACTATGCGCCGCTGTTTGTCAGCAGCCATTGGCGCGACGAAGATGAAATGCGCTGTATCAATTTTCTGGAAAGTCGGCGCGTGGACGGCATTATCATTTTGACTGCTTGTTTGCCTGACAGTGTTTTGATTGAAAAAGCCAAGCAGACGCCAATGGTGATTACCAGTAGAAACCTCAGCTCAGACCAACTCGTCAGCCTCAACTTTGATGACTACTCTGGCGCAAAAATGGCGACGGAACACCTGATCCAGCTGGGACATAAGCGTATCGCTTTTTTAAAGGGAACACCTAGCCACCCGGATGCGATGGAACGACTCAGAGGCTATCGAGCAGCGCTGAAGGAAAGTGATATTCCTTACGATCCGTTGCTGACCGCAAGGGGAGATTTCCTCGAAAGCGGCGGAGAAAAAGCCACACAAAAACTTCTCGACTCAAAAAACCCCTTCACTGCAATCTTCGCCGCCAACGACCAAATGGCCTACGGTGCGGCACTGGCTTTATACCGCCGAGGTATCAGTGTGCCTGCTGATATTTCGCTAGTAGGCTTTGATGATCTGATCACCTCTACTTTTTCCTTGCCACCGCTCACTACGGTCAGGCACTCGATCTACGAAACGGGGGAAATTGCGGCGAAATCGATCATCCAGTTAATCGACAAACAGACGCCTCACCCAGTGACGATTGCCCCTGAACTGATCGTTCGAAACTCTA
>JAYVJD010000274.1:0-8029 GCA_043769625.1 Pseudomonadota bacterium
ACGGTGACAGATCTTTGAGGGGACGTGCTTCGATCAGTGAGCCGGGCAAGAAAGCGCGGATGCCGTTGACCATCACAGTCAGGCCGCCTTTGACTTTGCCGCTCACCATACCGGTGACCAGCGTACCTTTTTCCATCGCATCGCCGAGTTCGTACCAGGCGGCGAAGCGCTTGGCTTTTTCGCGCGACAGCTTGGTCGCGCCGAAGCCGTCTTCAAAGGCGTCGATGGCAACTTGGACGAAATCGCCAATCTTGACTTCGAGTTCGCCTTTGTCGTTCTTGAATTCTTCCGTCGGGATCAGGCTCTCGGATTTGAGGCCGGCGTTGACGGTAACGTGGTTGTTGTCGATCGCGACAACTTCTGCGGTAATCACTTCGCCGGAGCGCATTTCTTGGCGGGTGAGGCTTTCCTCAAACAGCGCGGCGAAATTTTCGGTTGAAGCGGAGGATGCGGTGGCTTGATTCATCATAGAAAAATTAACTCGGTTAAACAGCGGAGGTCACTGCGGGTTGGTGGATAAAATTCGGCGGAGCCGATGCATTTTTTGCTACACACTTTTACTGGCTTGGTACCACTGCAGCACTTGCGCCACAGCTTGCTCGATGTCCATATGACTGGTGTCGAGCAAATACGCATCAGAAGATTGCCGTAACGGTGCCGTGACTCTTGAACTGTCGCGGTCGTCGCGCTGCTGCAAATCCTTTAATACGTCAGACATAATAACGTGGATTCCTTTTTGTTTCAACTGTTTAGTCCTGCGCTCGGCCCTCGCTTCAGCGCTGGCAGTGAGGAAAATTTTCAAGCGGGCGCGGGGAAAAACCACGCTGCCCATATCGCGCCCATCAGCGACCAGGCCGGGCGGCTGCAAAAAAGCTCGTTGCCGTGCCAATAAAGCCTGTCGAAGCAAGGGAATAGCGGCGATTTTTGAAGCATTTTCGCCAGTTTGCTCGGATCGAATCGCTGCGGAAACCTGCGCGCCTCCCAGCCAAATTTCGCCCTTTTCGAAGCGCAGCGGCAGGTTTTGCGCCAAGGCCGCCAAGCCGGCATGGTCAGAAAAATCGACGCCGGATTGCGTAGCCGCCAGCGCCGCCGCACGATAAATCGCCCCGCTGTCGAGGTAGTGAAAGCCCAGCTCCTGCGCGACCAACTCGGCCACCGTACCTTTACCGGAGCCGGATGGTCCGTCGATGGCGATGACCGGAAGATGGGTGGTTTGTTCCATAAGCCTTTGTTTTTATTTAGTTATTTATATTGGCAAAGCTGCCGAAAGGCGGCGAAATAATCAGGGAACGTTTTATTCACGCAGTGCGGATCGTTGATACGAATCGCCGCATCGCCCAAGCTGGCGAGAGAAAACGCCATCGCCATGCGGTGATCGTCGTAAGTATCAATCGCGGCAGCGCGCAAGGTGGCTGGCGGCGTGATGCGCAAAAAATCGGCGCCCTCTTCCACCGTCGCGCCGAGTTTGCGCAGCTCGGTTGCCACGGCAAAAATACGATCGGTTTCTTTCACGCGCCAACTGGCGATATTGCGCAGGATGGTGGTGCCGTCGGCAAACAAGGCGGCGACGGCAATGGTCATGGCAGCATCGGGAATATGGTTGAAATCCGCGTCGATGGCTTTGAGTTGGCCATTGCTGCGCACCTCTATCCAGTCATCGCCCCAGGTCACTTGCGCGCCCATTTGTTGCAGCGAATCGGCGAAGCGCACATCGCCTTGAATACTGTTTTTGCCCACGCCCACCACCCGCACCGGGCCGCCGGCGATCGCCCCCGCCGCGAGAAAATACGACGCCGATGAGGCATCGCCCTCAACGGAAATTTGTTGTGGGCTGCGATAGGCTTGATCGCCTGCAATCGAAAAACTTTGCCAGCCATTGCGCTCGACCTTCACGCCGAAACGCTGCATTAAATTCAACGTGATCTCGACATAGGGTTTGGAAATCAATTCGCCGACCACTTCAATCGTGGCGTCTTGTTTGGCCAGCGGCAAGGCCATCAGCAACGCAGTCAAAAACTGGCTCGATACATCTCCGCGCACGTTGATTTTTTCTTGCAAACGAATCGCGGCGGGTTTGATACGCAGCGGCGGGAAACCGGCGTTGCCGAGATAATCAATCTCTGCGCCAATCTGGCGCAAGCCATCGACCAAATCGCCGATCGGTCGCTCGTGCATGCGCGGCACACCTGACAATTGATAGTCGCCACCCGACAGCGCCAGCGCCGCGCATAGCGGACGAATCGCTGTGCCAGCGTTGCCCATGAATAATTGCGCCTGTTTCACGCCGAACACGCCGCCGATTCCCTCTACGCGATAATCGTTCGAGTCGCCGTAGCGCTGCCACGTCACGCCCAATATTTTTAGCGCGTCGAGCATGACCTTGGTGTCGTCAGACGCGAGCAAATTTTTGATTTCTGTCGTGCCTTGGCACAATGCCGCCAATAATAAAGTGCGGTTGGAAATACTTTTAGAGCCGGGCAAGACTACCGTGCCCTGCACTTTTTTAACGGACGGCAGATCGATAAATTCCATAGTCATGTCTATTGTTTGAGTGTGGCCAACCATGCAGCGCGGGCGTCGCGGGCAAAATCAAAAAGTTTTTCCAAACCGGCCGCGTCGCGTTGCTCGACCAGTTTGCGTAAAGCGGAAACTTCGTTCATATAGCTATCGATTTCTTTCAACAAGGCATCACGATTGGCCAGACTAATGTCACGCCACATTTCCGGGTGGCTGCCGGCGATGCGAGTGAAATCGCGAAAACCTCCAGCGGCGAAATCGAACATGACCGCGGCATCGGGCCGATTGGCAATGTCATGCACTAAGGCGTAGGCCAACAAATGCGGCAAATGACTGACGGCGGCAAACACGGCATCGTGTTGAGTGGCGGGCATCTCGCGTACTTCCGCGCCGCAGGCTTGCCACACGCTACGAACTTTTTGAATCGCTTCAGCCGAATTTTCTGTTAATGGCGTGAGCACAACTTTTTTATGCCGATACAAATCCGCGCGCGCCGCCGTGACGCCGCTGACTTCGCCACCGGCAATCGGATGCGCAGGCACAAAGCGCGCGAGGTGCGCGGATAAATGTTGGTAGGCCAGCGCGACGACATCCTGCTTAGTGCTGCCCGCATCCGTCACCAGCGTGTGCTCGCCGAGATGCGGCGCGATGCGCGCCATTACCTCGCCCATTTGTCCGACCGGCATGGCGAGCAAGACGAGATCAGCATCGTTGAGGGTGCTTGCATCCGCATCACCGCTCGCATCGATCACGCCGAGTGAGAGCGCGGCGTCCACGCTCGCGCGCGAACGACCGACACCGACGATTTTTGTCGCGAGCTGGGCTTGCTTTAACGCCAAGGCAAACGAGCCGCCGATGAGCCCGACGCCGAAAATAATTATTTTCATAACTTATTGTTTATATTGAAGTTTTTATATGCGCGCTGACGTTTCACAGAGCATTTTTCAGCGCGGTAAGAAAGCTTTGATTTTGACCGTGCAAGCCAACTGTGACGCGCAAATATTCCGGCATGCCGTAGCTGGCGACAGGGCGCACGATGACGCCGGCGCGCAATAATTTTTGATACACGCCCGCCGCGTTGCTGACTTTGACGCAAACAAAATTACCGAGCGAAGGTATGTGGTGCAAACCCATGTCAGCAAAACCGGCGAGCAATTGCGCCATGCCCAATTGATTCAGCGCGTAACTGCGTTGCACGAATTCATCGTCGTTCAACGCCGCTTCTGCCGCCGCGAGCGCAAGGCTGTTGACGTTAAACGGCTGGCGCACGCGATTCATCATCGCTATCAAATCGGTATGTGCGACGCCGAAACCGACGCGCAAACCAGCGAGGCCATAGGCTTTGGAGAAGGTGCGGCTGACGACCAAGTTAGGAAATTCTTTCAACCACGCCATGCTTTGCGAAGCGTGTTGAGGCGGCATGTATTCAGTGTAGGCCTCGTCAAGTACCACGAGAATATTCTGCGGCAGACTTTTGATAAACGCGTGCAATGCAGCCGTGGGTAAATAGGTGCCAGTCGGGTTATTCGGATTGGCGATAAAAATAATTCGCGTGGTTGGCGTGACGGCCGCACGCATCGCGTCGAGGTCATGACCGAAATGTTTTGCCGGCACTTCGATGCCGCGCGCTCCGATGGCTTTCACCACCAGCGGATACACGGCAAACGCATGTTGCGAATACATCGCGTCGAGGCCCGGACGCAAAAAGCTGCGCGCCATAAATTCGAGGACGTCGTTGGAGCCATTGCCTAAAACAATTTGTTCTGTTGTGACACCAAATTTTTTCGCAATAGTTTGCTTCAGCGCATAGCCGCTGCCATCGGGATACAAGGCCAAATCGGGCAAGGCTTGTTCAATCGCTTCGAGCGCCAACGGGCTCATGCCGAGCGGATTTTCGTTCGACGCGAGCTTGATGATATTGGCTTCGTGCAAACCCATTTCGCGCGCGAGCTCGGCAATCGGTTTGCCCGGTTGATACGGCGCGATGTCGCGAATATATTCAGGTGCCAGGTCACACAGATTCATATTATTTAAACCTTAACGTCAAAAATTTTCACGACAGAAGAACATAGAAAAAATAAATAAAAACAATAGGTTATATAACGGCCACAGGATACGAGCCAAGCACTTTCATGAACGAGGTGCGTTGCTTTAATTCATCCAGCGCCTTGGTCACCAGCACATCGTCTTTATGCCCTTCGATGTCGATAAAAAACACGTATTCCCACACCACGCTTTTCAGCGGCCGCGATTCAAACTTGGTCATCGATACGCCATGTTGCGCCAACGGCGTGAGTAAATCATGCACCGCACCGGGACGATTCTTGGTGGACAACACTAATGAAGTTTTGTCCTTGCCCGAGGCCGCATAATCGTCACGACCCAAGACCAAAAAGCGCGTGGTGTTATTCGGCTCGTCTTCGATATTTTTTGCCAGGCCAAGCAAATTATATTGCTCGCCCGCCATTTCGCCGGCGATGGCGGCTGCGCCTGCTTCGCTCGCCGCCATACGCGCCGCTTCGGCGTTGCTCGCGACGGGAATGCGTTGCGTCGTCGGCATGTGGCTGTTCAGCCATTCATGACATTGCGCCAAGGATTGAGAGTGCGAATACACTTTGCTGATTTTGGTCAGTGCGATTTCTTCTTTACAGAGCAAATGATGATGAATGCGCAGCACCACTTCGCCGCAAATTTTCAGCGGCGATTCGACGAGCAAATCGAGCGTGCGGCCGATTGCGCCTTCGGTGGAATTTTCCACTGGCACCACGCAAAAATCGGCTTCGCCGGCTTCAGTGGTGCGAAACACGGTGTCGATTGAAGGTTGCGGCAACGCTTGGGCAGCGTGGCCAAATTGTTTCACTGCAGCGGCTTGGCTGAAGGTGCCGATCGGTCCGAGATAGGCCACGGTCAGCGGCTTTTCCAGCGCCAGGCAAGCCGACATGATTTCGCGAAACAGTAACGCTGCCGTTTCGTCGGACAACGGTCCGGGGTTGATTTCTTTGATTCTGCGCAGCACTTGCGCCTCGCGGTCGGGGCGATAGGCCACGCCTTTTTTCAAACGGCCGATGGCCTGCGCTTTTTCCGCGCGCGCATTCAACAGCTTGAGCATCTCGGCATCGATCGCGTCGATACCATTGCGTAGATTTTGTAGTTCGTCACTCATCGTTTATTCTCGTTTTGCAGCGGTATCGCGCGCACGGACAACACACCGCTAATCGCAGCGATTGACGCCACGACTTCATCGCTCGCGGGACTATCGACATCGACCAAGGTGTAGGCCATGTCACCGCGCGATTTGTTAATCATATTATGAATATTCAATTTCGCATTGGCCATCGCGGTAGAAATTTGCCCCAGCATATTCGGCACGTTCGCGTTGGCGATGGCCAATCGATACGGAGATTCGCGTGCCATTTCCACATTGGGGAAATTCACCGCATTCGCTATGGTGCCATGCTCGAGAAATTCACGCACTTGTTCGACCACCATCACGGCGCAATTATCTTCCGCTTCCGCCGTCGATGCGCCCAGATGCGGTAACGCCACCACACCCGGATGGCCAATGGATTTTTGCGCCGGGAAGTCACAGATATAGTAGCGTAATTTTTTCTGCGTTAACGCGCCGAGCACGGCATCTTCGTTGACGATGCCGTCACGCGAAAAATTCAGCAAGGTCGCGTCTGCTTTCATCAGCGCCAGCCGCTCGACATTCAGCAAGCCGCGCGTCGCGTCGATCAGCGGAATATGCAGGCTGACAAAATCGCTTTGCCTCAGCACCTCTTCTACGCTCTCAGCTTTTTTTACGCTGGCGGGTAAACGCCAAGCGGCATCGACGGTGATGTGCGGATCGTATCCAATCACTTTCATGCCGAGCTTAATCGCCGTATCGGCGACCAGACTGCCGATGGCACCAAGCCCGATAATGCCCAAGGTTTTTCCTGGTAACTCGGAACCGGCGAATTGCTTTTTGCCCACTTCGACCTTCGTTTCAAGATCGGGCGCAGATTTATCCAGCGCATCAACATAGCGTATCGCCGGGACCAGATTACGCGCAGCGATGAGCAAACCGGCCAGCACCAGTTCTTTGACCGCGTTGGCGTTCGCGCCGGGCGCGTTGAATACTGGCACGCCGCGCGCGCTCATTTTATCGACCGGAATATTATTGGTGCCCGCGCCGGCCCGACCAATGACTTTGACGCTGAGCGGAATTTCCACGGTGTGCATATCGTGCGAGCGCAGTAGAATGGCATCGGGCTGGACAATATTTTTTGCCACGTCGTAATGATCAGCAGACAAGCGCTCCAGTCCGACGCTGGCGATTTGATTCAACACGAGGA
Source organism: Pseudomonadota bacterium (assembly GCA_043769625.1). GTDB lineage: Bacteria > Pseudomonadota > Gammaproteobacteria > Burkholderiales > JBEEJL01 > JBEEJL01. Next base: position 6,855 of record JAYVJD010000274.1, read on the forward strand.
TGTGATATTTTTTCACTGGGTGAGATGAAAATTAGGCGTTATTTTTTTCGAATTCCTGCATGTAACGAATCAGTGCTTTCACCCCTTCGAGTGGCATCGCATTGTAAATCGATGCGCGCATGCCGCCGACGGAGCGATGACCTTTGAGCTGCAACAAACCGCGCACTTCAGCGCCTTTGGTGAAAGCATTGTCCATCGCCTCATCACGCGTGCGGAACACCACGTTCATGCGCGAGCGGTCGGCCTTAGCGACATCGTTTTTATACAACTTACTGCTGTCGATAGCGTCGTATAGCAATTGCGATTTGGCGATATTTTTTTGCTCCATCGCTGCGACGCCGCCCTGCTCGAGCAACCACTCAAACACCAAACCGGCGACATAAATCGCGAAGGTCGGCGGCGTGTTGTACATGGAATCATTTTCGGCCACGGTTTTGAAATCAAAAGCAGATGGCGTAATCGGTAAGGCAGCGCCGATTAAATCTTCACGCACAATCACGATGGTCAAACCGGCCGGGCCAATATTTTTTTGCGCGCCGGCGTAAATCAAACCGTATTTGGAAACATCGATGACGCGCGACAAAATATTCGATGACATGTCGGCGACCAGCGGCACTGCGCCGGTGTCCGGCGTCCAATGATATTCGACGCCGCCGATAGTTTCGTTGCTGCAAATGTGCACATACGCCGCATCGGCATTCAATTTCCAACCAGCTTGCGCCGGCATATAGGTAAAGTTTTTATCTTCTGCTGTCGCGGCAATATTCACCGCTGCATATTTTTTTGCTTCTTTAATCGATTTTTTCGACCACTCGCCAGTGTTAATAAAATCAATCGCATTTTTTCCGCGCAGCAAGTTCATTGGCACAATCGCGTTCTCGCCAATAGCGCCGCCTTGCATGAATAAAACCTTGTAATTATTGTTTATATTCAACAAGTTACGCAGATTCTCTTCAGCTTGCTCGGCGATCGAAATAAACTCTTTACCGCGATGGCTCATCTCCATCACCGACATGCCGCTGCCATGCCAGTTGGTCATTTCGTCGCGCACTTTTTCCAGCACGGACTTGGGCAACACCGCCGGTCCGGCGGAAAAATTAAAAATATGCGTCACGCCAAGTCTTCCTCTTCTTCCGTTTCGGCGATGCGGCTCATGCCGATCAATGCTTCGCCTT
>JAYVJD010000275.1:0-2977 GCA_043769625.1 Pseudomonadota bacterium
CCTTACTTCGCCGGACAGTTCGCTAATCGGCGCAATCAATAAGCGTCCAGCTTCGGCGCGGATTTTGAATCCGGCTTGCCGCAATTGGAAAATCAAATCACGGGCGCTCATCAAATTTCACCTTCATCAAACAGCGCGCCTTCAGCACCCCCTGAAAATGGGGTTTTATCCGTAACATCGTAACAAACCATATTATTCAATAGGTTAGGCGTTACCGATAGACTTTTCGCTTCCGTAACATTATTTTTTATCGGTAACACGTAACACGGTGTTACGTTTGCATCGGTAACACGTAACACTTGGGGTAACACGGAAGCCTTTGTATTCGTTAAATTTTCGGCATTTGTTACGGTGTTACGCTTAATTTCAGAAGTGTCGTGAACGTATCGCGCGAACGCATCACTGAACTGCGCAAGTTCATAACCTTTTCGCGTATCGAGTCCGAACCGGAAAGTTTTGGACTGAATACCGTAGGCACTTAACATCCTTCCAAGCTGGCGCGGTGCAAGCGGCTTGCCCCGGTTGTATGTCGCCCACGCGTTTTCTTCGTCTTCGAGCAACGCGGCTATCAAATCAGTCGTGCTTAATTTGTCCGCACGCTTGGCCTGAAAAACCGTATCGATATCGGACAGCAATTCGTTACTAGCACTTTGCGAACCGCTGACGTTGCCAGATAGCACTAGGGCGGCCTTGGATGCACGCGCTAACCAAGCGTCACCCGCGCATGTGGCGATGGCAAGCAAGGGTTCCCAATTGTCCAGTGTGCGGTCATCAAGGGCTTCGGGCATGTTTGGCCGCGCGTGTTTTACTGTGTCAGAATAATCCAGCGCAAAGCGGGCAAGTTTTGCGGGCAAGGTATCGAACGCACCGTCACCAGCATGACGCAAACGCTCAACTGATTCGGTTTTCATTTTTCGGCGCAAATTGAAAATGATTCCACGGCTTAAGGTCGCTTCGGGTAAATGCTTTTCGAGCGCGATACCAGCAAATGCCTTTGCGCCCCAAACGCCGAATAGTTTTGGTTCGTGCGCATCGCCTACCACACGCCCGACATAGGCGTTCGCGCGTGTGTGTCCGGCATTGACCAAGCCTTTGAGTTCTTCGTTCTCTCGAATGAACGTATCGGCTTCATCGATCAGCACAGTAGGTGTCCAAAGTTCGACAGCGCGAAACAAAAATGCCGCGCTCGAATTAGCCGCTGGCAATGGCCTTGCCACCAGACGCCCAAATACAGTTAGCAACTGCGACTTACCACACGCTTTTTCAGGCGCGTTAATGATTGCGAGCGGTGCGACTTCGACGGAATCAATAAACCAAGTGAACGCAATCCACAGCGCAGCGGCATCGGCTTGCTCATGCTCCAGCACAATAAATCGGCGTATCGTTTTTGCAACGTCCGTCAGCAATTGCGCGGGGTCAATCGGCTCTGGCCACGGCTCCGGCTCAGTGAACCGCTTTTCCAGTGCGTCCTCAGTTGCCCTAGCCGCCTTGACTCGAGCATCTAACGTGGCCGGTCGCACGCCTAAGCGTTTTGCTTCAGAAGTTCGCGTGCGCTCATAGCCAAAGGACGGTAACGCGGCGAGCCGGGCAATAGCGGCGGCGTCCGATTCTTCGGCTGGTGTGTCGGTGCAGAGCGGTATTTGATCGCCGCTTGCAGGCGTTCCTAGCGCGTCGATTTTCGGCAATGCTTCAACGTCCGCCATTGTCGCGGCGCGTCCTTGCGTTTGCTCGAACGATTTTTGCCAATCGATAAAATCGCCTTTCGGCGGCAAGTCCAAACGAGCAATATCGATTGTTTCAACTTCGCAATTCAGCGCGATAATTTTCGCCGTGACTTCTCTAGCGTAAGTCAACCCTGCGGCATCATTGTCCGGCCAAATTACAACGCTGCGCCCGGCCAGCGGTCGCCAGTCCGCCGCCAATGCAGAATTAGCCGCGCCGCTTGTGGTTGCCAACATTCCCAGTTTTGCCAAGGCGTCGCAGCAATATTCGCCCTCGCAAACGATTGCGGATTCATCGTTTCGCGCCATCAATTCATGCAGGCGATATAGCGGCTTGCCGTCGGGGAACAGCGGTTCTGTCATCAAAAAGCCGTCGCCGTCGCGGCGCATGGGGCGAATCCATTTATCGCCCGTGTCAGGGTGCTTCAGGCGAATTCGCCAATGTGTCGCGTGGCCGTGCGTGTCGGTAAATGCGTGAAGGGATTGCGGTTTGTAACCATCGCGCAAAGCTGGTTTGGCAATGGATTTTGCAGCATTGCGAACCCATGCCGCGACTTGCGCATCATGCAGTTGCCCGGCCATCATGCGATACCCCAAGCGCCAAGCGCTTTCGCGGCGGCGATGAAGCCGAGGCGGTGGCGTTGCATGTGGAAACTCAGCACATCGCCACCATGCGCCGCGCAAACCATACAACGAAACCCGCCCGTGTCGATGCGGACGCGAAGGCTTGGCTTCGTGTCATCGTGGAATGGACAAACAGCGTTACGCCATTCGCCGCCGCCCGTGAGTTGCAAGCCTTGCGATTCAAAATATTTCGTTGGCGATGGCAGTAATTTTTTGTTGAATTTTGCCAAGGCCTTCATCATTTTCTTGCCTCGGCAATTTTTTGCGCAATCCAACTTTCTATTAAACTTGAAGGCCAGCCGGAAGCCCTTAAACCAATTTTTACAGGTGCGGGGAATTTTTGGTTTTGAATCGCCGCGTAAATAGACGACCGCTTAAGGCCAGTCGCCGCAATTACGTCGGGCAGCCGCAAAAATGTTTCAGTAATTTGTCTGGATTGCATCGATTACTCCATGGGATTTACATGTCTAATCCTGGCAGTTTGCGGATGTTGACGGAATTCCCTGTGCGATGCAGCGGCTAGCCTGTGCGATGCAGTGGCTAGGTGTTACTCAATAAGCCGAGATTACTGATTTCGCAGATGCTTTCTTGCTGTACTGAATGACATACCCAGTCCTGCGCATTCCTCTTCT
>JAYVJD010000276.1:0-2976 GCA_043769625.1 Pseudomonadota bacterium
TTGACCGGCAAACCCAAAATCGCGCGCGCGTGCAATTCAAACTCGCTCTGAACTTGCGTACATAGGGTCACAAGGCCGGTGTCGTGCGGTCGTGGGCTAACTTCGCTGAACCAGACGTGATCTCCCTTAACAAATAATTCGACACCGAACAGGCCTCGACCGCCTAGATTATCGGTAATGATTTTGGCGATTTGTTTTGATTTCAACAAGGCCGTGCCGGACATCGGTTGCGGCTGCCAGCTTTCGACATAATCGCCGTTCACTTGTTGGTGGCCGATCGGCTCACAGAAGTAGGTCTCTGCTTTGCCATCCGCGCCGACTGCGCGCACGGTGAGCAAAGTAATTTCGTAATCGAAATCAATAAAACCTTCGACGATGACGCGACCTTGATTCACTCGCCCGCCGCTGGCGGCGTAATCCCAGGCCGGCTTAATGTCGGCCGCTGTTTTGATCATCGACTGACCCTTGCCGGACGACGACATGGTCGGTTTGACAATGCACGGGTAGCCGATGCCGCCTTCGATCGTCTGGCGTAATTCGGCGAGGCTGTTGGCGAATTGATACGGCGAGGTGGGCAAACTTAATTCTTCTGCCGCCAGGCGTCGAATGCCTTCTCGGTTCATAGTGAGTTGCGCGGCGCGCGCAGTGGGAATGACCGTGGCCAAACCTTCGGCTTCGATTTTCACCAGCTCGGCGGTATTCAGCGCTTCGATTTCCGGCACGATGAAATGCGGCTTTTCTTTTTTGACCACTTCGCGCAAAGCTTTGGCGTCCGTCATGTCGAGCTTGTAGCCGCGATGCGCCACTTGGTGGCCGGGGGCATTGGCGTAACGGTCGCAGGCGATGACCTCGACGCCTAAACGTTGCATGGCAATAATGACTTCTTTACCCAGCTCGCCCGAGCCAAGCAACATCACGCGGGTAGCAGAAGCAGACAGTGGTGTGCCGATTTTCATGATTTTTATTGGTTTAAAACGGGGGATAAAATCATATCATGCCAACGCCGTACGGGTTTTGCTGTATCGTAGCAAAAAAGGATATCGCCTATGATGCTGGACGAAGAAATCGACGCGGTGAAGCAGCGCATTCTGGAGTTGACGATAGAACATCGCGATTTGGACGATGTGATTGATCGACTGTCTTTGGATGTCGTCATCGACCAATTGCAATTACGGCGCCTGAAAAAACGTAAGTTGATCATCAAAGATGAAATCGTCTTGCTGCAACAGCAGTTGATCCCGGATATTCTCGCCTAGGCCAATTTTCGAATCGTTTGTAACGGTGGCTGCGCCAGCAAACCGCGCGTGCCGAACCACCCCGCCAAAGTTACCCCTAGCGCGCCGCATACTATCCCCGTCAGCGGCACCAGCGCGTTAAAGTGATAGGGCAAATCCAGCACGCGCACAGATAGCACATAGCTCAACATCACCGCGCCGAGCGCCGCCACACTCCCCGCCAGCAGGCCAATTGCTGAAAATTCCGCCAGTTGCGCCAGCGTCAGTTGCCGGCGTGAACCGCCGAGCGTGCGCATAATCGCGCCTTCAAAAATACGTTCGTCCTGCGTCGCCGTAATCGCGGCGTACAGCACGATCAGGCCCGCAATCAAGGTAAACAGAAAAACAAATTCCACGGCACTGGCCACTTGATCAGAAATGCTACGAACCTGCAACATGATGGCGGACACGTCGATGACACTCAGATTAGGAAAGGTACTGACCAGTGTATTGATAGCGTTTTGATTTTGCGCGGGCAAATGAAAGCTGGTCATCCAGCTGGCCGGAAAATCATCAATCACCCCAGGACTGACGATGACAAAAAAATTCGGCTTGAACGTATCCCAATCGAGCTTACGCAGGCTGGTAATCGGCGCGGTGAAGCGCGTGCCGGCGACGTCATAAGTCAAAGTATCGCCGAGTTTGGTGTTCAGGGTTTTGGCGATCCCCTCCTCCACCGATAATTGTGGCGTGACCGAGCCCGATGTATTCCACCATGTTCCGGCGAGAATTTTATTGTCGGCGCGGATTTCCTTGGCCCAGGATAAATTGAATTCACGTTCGACCAAACGTTTACTGCGTTCATCGTCGAACAGAAATTCATTCACCGGTTTGTCATTGATGGCAACCAGCCTGCCGCGCACCATCGGATAAATGTCTGGCACTTTAATTTTTTTATCAGTAAAAAATTGTCGCACCTCAGGCAACTGTTGCGACTGGATACCCACGACAAAACGATTCGGTGCATCTTGCGGCACGTTGTTCTGCCAGGATTTTATCAAGTCGCCGCGCACCATGGTCAACAGCAACAAAGCCATAATGCCCGAGGCCAGCGCCATCATTTGCACCAGACTGCCCCAGGCGCGGCGGCGCATATTGGCGAGACCATAGCGGCACGGCCCTTTGATGACATTGCGCAATTGCGACAGCAAATGAATCAGCAACCAACCGACTAAGCCGGTCACGACCATACCGATCGAAAACCCCGCCAGCGTAATCAAGCCAAGTTTGACGTCGCCGGCTTTCCATAAAATAAGAAACCCGACCGCGGCAAAGCCCAACACATAAGCCGCGAGACTGAACGACTCCGCAACGCCGACTTCACGCCGAATCACGCGCAAAGTTGATACACCGCGCAAGCGCAACAACGGCGGTACGGCAAAGCCGAGTAACAACACGATGCCGGTCACCAAACCTTGCCACGCAGGCAATGGCGTGGGCAGCGGCAAATTAACGTTAAGAAAATTACCCAGCCATTGCACCAAGGCGAATTGCGCGACATAGCCGATCGCGCAACCGACGACGCTGGCGATGATGGCCAAAAAAATGAATTGAAACAAATACAATCGAAACATCGTCGATTGACTGGCACCAAGACAACGCAACATCGCACAGCTATCCAGATGTCGCTGCATAAAGCGTCGCGCAGCGAGCGCGACGGCAACGGCGGCGAGAATCACCGATAGCAAAGAAGCCAGACCGA
>JAYVJD010000277.1:0-8003 GCA_043769625.1 Pseudomonadota bacterium
GGCGACCCTATGCTGTTTGGCCGTGCGATGGAAGAAATCGATGCGCTGGAAAATGCGCACATCGAATACGAAGTCGTGCCCGGCATCACCGCAGCGTTAGCCGCCAGCGCCGAGCTGAAAATTTCTCTCACCGAACGCGGCCTCGCGCGCAGCGTCACCTTCGCCACGCCACGTGTCGGTGCAGACGAAAAAGAAAATCATTGGATGCACGAGGCATCGTCGAGCGATACGACGGTTCTCTATATGGGCGTGGGTAAGTCAGCAGAAATCGTTGACGCACTCATCGCGCAAGGTCGTCGAGCTGATACGCCGGTTGTCGTGGTAGAGAATGCGTCGCTGCCGAGCATGCGTAAATTTGTCACGACGCTGGATGGCTTGCGTGATGCCGCGACTTGGGGCATTACTGGTCCGGCTATCGTGATGCTGGGTGATGTGTATAGGCGCGCGCAGCAAGACGAAATGCAAATTGATAAGCAAGTTTCATCATTCGGCTAACAACGGACTCTCCACCTACAGACTTTTGCGTAGCGTGCGCACTGCGCACGAACGAAGGTTCATGCGGCCTACTTCAAATGGTGCTCGAACGAACATTTTCGTGCGCACTGCGCACGCTACCCGATGCAAATTCGACGTGAGAATAATTCGCCCATTTACACCGCATTTAGTTGTGTAGGGTGCGCCGTGCGCACGCGTTACGCTCTGAATAGCATCAGTGCTCGCCGAATTAGCCTTACGCGTGCGCACGGCGCACCCTACAAACTTTTCATCCTGACCGAAGTGAAGGATCTGCTTTTCAGACCGTCAAATAACCTCTGTATCACTTGTCCCCATTTGCACCAAGACAAACCTTGTCCGCATTGCTACACTGAATAGCGCAACTTCAGCTCACACAACCGGCAATCTGATGATTAAACAATCGGCAATCAGCATTTTGTTTTTGTTGATGTTTTGCACATCAACCCATGCAGCCACACGCTTCGCTCCCGCCTTGCCGCCGCCTGCTGGCGACTATCAATGTTTCGCTTGGACGATCACGGGCAGCACCAAAACACCTAAAGGCACACAGCAAACTTACGGCCAAACACGCAGTCCGCTAGGCACCATTACGCTCGACGGCAGCGGCACTTACAATAATTCCGCGTACAAGACCTCGGGTCAGTACAACTACAGCTCGAAACGCGGGCGCCTGTTATTTACTACGGGCAAATTGGCGAAGCTGCAGGCGCGGGCAGAAATGGGTGAGCAGGAATATCGCTTGCGTTTTTCCATGCGTGATAAGTTGGTCAAACCTGATGGCGCTGCCACGCCGGATCAAGTGTGCATACACCACGATCCGCGCATACGTCCGAGCAAAGAAAAGGTGCCGGACCTATTTTCCTAAGGTTAACAATCTATCTGACGGCCTCGTTCGCCGTTGCATTTCCAGCCGATCGGGCCGCCTGTTTGGTCATCGACAAAGCGTTGAAATCATCGATGTAGTTTTGTAGTTTGCCGATTAAATGTGCACGTTGTTTCGCCGTAATCAGGCGGTCGGTTTGTAAAATCAGTTGAATAAAATTTTCCGTCATCTGTTTTCCGTGCGCAGCGTATTCAGGCAGGCGGCCTTCGTCATAATGAATCATCCATTCCGTCAGTTGCGCGGCGAGTAATTTTGCGTCGGAATTTTTTTCCAGCAGCGCGACAAATTCGCGTTGCCGGCGCTGACGATCCTCTTGTAATAACGCGTAATTCAACGGCCAGCTTTCTATGCTTTGGCGTAGCGGGGCTTCCTGTTCTTTGGATAAATGACCCACCCAATCTTCCAGCATCTCAACGATTTTTTTCACCCGCGCCTGACGCTGCTCGTCCGGCGTGCCGTTGACTTTGTGTTCTTTGGCGAATTTTTTCGCGTCTTTCGCGTATTTTTTTTCCAGCGTTTTAATTTGCTCCGGCGAAATGGTGACCAGCAAATCCGCCGCGCCCGGTGCGGCCTCGCGAATCAGCCGCTCATAATATTTTTTCGTCGTATTCATGGTCCAGACAATATCGTCGCGCTGAAACGGCTGCCTTGCGCGCATCTGAATCGCCTTCAAGCCTTCAACATACGCGGGCAATTCTTCATTGCGATGCCAAACTTGCAGTTTTTCCAAACGGGTTTTGAGCAAAGCGTGCTGCTCGCCGTGCAAATCGAAATAACCGTCGAGGGTCCAGTTAATCGCGATATCGACGTTGTTATACGCCAGCTTGAACATGCTGCAGCCGCCGACCAGGAGCAAAACGGCGGCGACCAAGCCGATAAGTCGCCGTTTCTGGTTAAAAATAGGGGTTGGATTCACTTTTCACTCTCTCAGGACATCGCGTATTTGAGCTAACGTGGGCGTGCAAGTTCCGCTTACCCGTAAGCATTCCTAGACCGGCAGTGCCGTGTCACGTTAAAATTCGATCTACGAACCCATTATCGCCCAATGCGGCGACAGGAATCCATGCAAGTTATTCGCGGCGTGCCCGCTCAGTCCCTCGGGCCCTGCGCCCTGACCATCGGTAATTTCGATGGCGTACATCTTGGCCATCAAGCCATGCTGGCGCAACTGCGCACTGCAGCGCAAGAACGCAAGCTGCCCGCGTGTGTGATGACCTTCGAGCCGCACCCGCGTGAGTTTTTTACCCCGCATGATGCGCCGACCCGCTTGACCACGCTGCGGGAAAAACTCGAATTACTGGCGCGCTTCGGCGTCACCCGCACCTATGTTTGCCCGTTTAATCAAAAATTCTCCGCACACACCGCACCACAATTCATCGACCAATTATTGGTCGAGCGCATGCAAACGCGCTGGCTGTTAGTCGGCGATGATTTTCGTTTTGGCGCAAAACGACTCGGCGATTTTGCCTTGCTGTCTGAAGCGGCGCCACGCGCGGGGTTTGAGTTGGCGACCATGCCAAGCTTCACCCATAACGGCGAGCGCGTATCCAGCACCGCCGTACGCCACGCACTGATGCGCGGCGATCTGGCGCGCGCGCACGAATTGCTTGGCCGCGCCTATTCGATTTCCGGCCGCGTGATGCACGGCAATAAACTAGGCCGCGAAATCGGTTTCCCCACGGCAAACGTGCAAATGCGCCACAACCGCCCGCCGCTCAAGGGCATCTTTGCGGTACACTTGCACGTCGCGCAAACCTGCGTGTTGCCCGGCGTAGCGAGTCTGGGATTAAACCCGACTGTGAGCGATACAAACCGCGCAAAACTCGAAGTGCATGTGTTCGATTTCAGCGGCGATTTATATGGCCAGCATGTACGCGTAGCGTTTTTGAAAAAGCTGCGTGACGAAGAAAAATATATTGATGTAGATACATTGAAAAAACAGATACAAGTTGATGCGGATCATGCCCGCGCGTTCCTGTCATCCTGAACGAAGTGAAGGATCTGCTTTGAACTGAATGTTCAGTCTGAACGAAAAGCAGATTCTTCGCTTCGTTTAGAATAACAAAAGCAGGGTAGTTGAATTCTCTTAGTCTTTGATTTTCTCTGTGCCTCCGTGTCTCTGTGGTGAAAGTTTTCGAAGTTTAAAGAAATATATATGACCGATTACAAACAAACCCTCAATCTCCCCGATACCCCATTCCCCATGCGCGGCGACCTCGCCAAGCGCGAGCCGGGCTGGGTAGCCGAGTGGCAAGAGAAAAAACTTTACGAACAAATTCGCGCAGCCTCCAAAGGCCGACCGAAATTTATCTTGCACGACGGTCCGCCGTTTGCGAACGCCGATATTCATATTGGCCATGCCCTGAATAAAATTCTCAAAGACATGATCGTCAAGAGTAAAAATTTTGCCGGCTTCGACGCCGTGTATTTACCTGGTTGGGATTGTCACGGCATGCCGATTGAAATCCAGATCGAAAAAACCCACGGCAAAAATATTCCCGCCGTCGAGGTGCAAAAACTTTCGCGTGCGTATGCGAGCGAACAAATTGAAAAGCAGAAAAAAGATTTCATTCGTTTGGGTGTTTTGGGAGACTGGAAAAGCCCCTATAAAACAATGGATTACAAGCAAGAGGCGAATGAGATCCGCGCGCTGGGAAAAATCATGCAGCGCGGCTATGTTTATCGCGGCTTGAAGCCGGTCAACTGGTGTTTTGATTGCGGCTCGACTTTGGCGGAAGCTGAAGTGGAATACGAAGATAAAAAATCCATCGCGATTGATGTGGGTTTTCCGTTGGTTGATCGCGACAAACTCGCTAAATCATTTGGCGTAACGCTTGCCGCAGATGCAAAAGTGTTTGCTGTGATTTGGACCACGACGCCTTGGACGATTCCAGCCAATCAGGCGCTCAACGTGCATCCTGAGTTTACTTATCACTTAGTCGAAACCGAGCGCGGCTTGCTGGTGCTCGCCGCAGATTTGCAAGAAGCTTGTCTCGCGCGTTTCGGCGTGAGCGGCAAAACTTTGGCCAGTTGCCAAGGCGCAGCGTTGGAGTTGATTCAATTTACGCATCCGTTTTACGACCGCGTATCGCCGATGCATCTGGCGGAATACGTCACGCTCGAAACGGGTACAGGCATCGTGCATTCATCGCCTGCTTACGGCGTCGATGACTTTAATTCATGCAAACGCTACGGCATGAAGAACGAAGACATTCTGACGCCGGTATTGGGTAACGGGCGCTACGTAGATTCGTTGCCGTTGTTCGGCGGATTGAATATCTGGAAAGCCCAAGCGGAGATCGTCAAAACCATAGACGAAAAAGGCGCGCTGTTCAAAGCCGCCAATTTTGATCATAGCTATCCGCATTGCTGGCGACATAAAACGCCGACGGTGTTTCGCGCCACCAGCCAATGGTTTATCGGCATGGATCGCAAAGCGACAGACAAAAATAGTCCGGATAAAACCTTGCGCCAGCTCGCGCTCGACGCGATAGAGGAGACGGAATTTTACCCTGCTTGGGGCAAGGCGCGCCTGCACGGCATGATCGCCAATCGACCGGATTGGTGTATCTCGCGTCAGCGCAATTGGGGCGTACCGATTCCGTTTTTTCTGCATAAAGAAACCGACGAGCCGCATCCGCGCACGCTTGAATTATTGGAACAAGTCGCTCTGCGCGTCGAACAAGAAGGTATCGAAGCGTGGCAGTCGATCACGCCTGAAGAAATGCTCGGCGCGGACGCGAACCAATACGTAAAAATGACCGACACGCTCGACGTGTGGTTTGATTCCGGCACGACGCACGAAACGGTTTTACGCCAGCGTCCCGAACTGCAATTCCCTGCGGATATTTATCTCGAAGGTTCAGACCAACATCGCGGTTGGTTTCATTCATCCTTGCTGGCGAGTTGCGCCATCAATGGCCGTGCGCCGTACAACGCGCTAGTGACGCACGGCTTCGTCGTCGATGGTAATGGCCGCAAGATGAGTAAATCCGTCGGTAACGTCGTCGCGCCACAAAAAGTATTCGATACACTCGGCGCGGATATTTTGCGCCTGTGGGTCGGTAGCACCGATTACTCCGGCGAGTTGTCGATCTCGGATGAAATCCTCAAACGCGTGGTGGAAAGTTATCGCCGCTTGCGCAACACGTTGCGCTTTTTGTTAGCCAACATCGCCGACTTCGATGCGAGCAAACATGCGTTACCCGTTGAGCAATGGCTGGAGATCGATCGTTACGCCATCGCGCTGACGCAAAAATTGCACGATGAGGTCACGGCAGATTTCAACCGCTACGAATTTCACTTCGCGATGCAAAAGTTGCAAGCGTTTTGCTCGGAAGATCTAGGTGGATTTTATCTCGACGTATTAAAAGATCGTCTTTACACCGCCGGCGAAAATTCCGCCGCGCGACGTTCAGCGCAAAATGCTTTGCACCACATCGCGCATTCGTTAGTTCGTTTACTTGCACCGGTGTTGAGTTTTACGGCTGATGAGGCTTGGAAAAATATTAAATTAAATCAAATAGATAGCGTATTTCTGCAAACCTGGCATGTGTTGCCGAAAATTGATCACGCGGACACGTTACTCGCGCGTTGGGCGCGGGTGCGGGTGATGCGCGCGGAAGTGTTAAAGCAAATGGAAACAGTGCGTGTCTCCGGCGCGATTGGTTCGTCGCTCGCTGCCAATGTCGCAGTTGTCGCTAAAGATGATGACGCAGAATTTCTGCAAAGCTTCGCCGACGATTTACGTTTCGTGTTTATTTCATCGCAGGCCACAGTCAAAAACGGCGCGACGAATGAAATGGAAATTGTCGTCACGCCGAGCAGCGGTAAAAAATGCGAGCGCTGCTGGCATTATCGTAGCGACGTCGGCGAGCACGCAGACCATCCACCATTATGCGGACGCTGCGTGAGCAATTTATATGGCGCTGGAGAAAAACGCACTTATGCTTAATTTTGCGACAGAAAAAAAGTGGCGCAACTGGCTGTGGATCAGTGCAGTGGTTATCGTACTCGACCAAATCACCAAGCAAGCGATAGAAAAACATTTTGTATTTGGCGAGAGTTTGACCATCACCTCGTTTTTTAATTTGGTCTTGGCCTACAATAAAGGCGCCGCATTCAGTTTTCTGAATGACGCCGGCGGTTGGCAAAGATGGTTTTTTACCGTGGTGTCCCTCGTCGCCTCTGCAGTGATTATTTATTTGCTACGCAAGCATGCCAATGAAAAATGGTTTTGTTTTGCGCTGGCCTTTATCTTAGGCGGCGCAATCGGCAATCTCATTGACCGCGTTTTGTACGGGCATGTGATCGACTTCGTCCAGGTGCATGGTGCGGGCTATTACTTTCCTGCGTTCAACGTCGCCGACTCGGCGATTACGTTAGGCGCGATAGTGTTAATTTGGCAAAGCTTCAAAAAACCTGCCTGACAAGGCGGTCGTGTAAGCGGTAAAATAACGAATCAAAACCGTAGGCTGGCGCTGATAAGCCCAGCCATTTCTTGTGCAATGCTGGGCTTGCCAGCCCAGCCTACGGGAATACGCGGTAAAATATCGTATTGATTTTTCAGGAACCGCATCATGGAAGTTTTATTAGCCAATCCCCGAGGTTTTTGCGCCGGCGTCGATCGTGCGATCGATATCGTCGAACAAGCCCTCGTGCTTTATGGCGCGCCAATCTACGTGCGGCATGAAGTCGTGCACAATAAATTCGTCGTCGATGGTCTCAAGGCCAAGGGCGCTATTTTTATCGAAGAGTTGACGGATGTGCCGACCGGCAGCACGCTGATTTACAGCGCGCATGGTGTCGCCAAAGAAGTACGACGTGAAGCCGAAGCGCGCGGCTTGAAAATTTTCGACGCGACCTGCCCGCTGGTGACTAAAGTCCACGTTGAAGTGGCGAAAATGCATAATGCCGGCAAAGAAATCATCATGATCGGCCACGCCGGTCACCCCGAAGTCGCGGGCACTATGGGCCAATGCGAAGGCGGCATGTATCTGGTGGAAAATGAAGCCGACGTTGCCAAGATTAATGTGAAAAACGAAAACGAAGTGGCGTTCGTCACGCAAACCACCTTGTCGGTTGATGATGCCAGCCGCATTATCGATGCGTTGAGAAAACGTTTCCCCGCCATCATCGGACCGAAAAAAGATGACATCTGTTATGCCACGCAAAATCGTCAGGACGCGATCAAGTTCATGACCAAAAAATGCGATCTGGTGATCGTCGTCGGCTCGCCCTCGAGTTCTAATTCCAACCGATTGCGCGACGTAGCGAATAATTTCGGCGTCGAAGCCTATTTAATCGACAATGCCGGCGAACTCAATCCGGCTTGGCTTGCCGGCAAAAAAAATATCGGCGTCAGCGCCGGTGCGTCTGCGCCCGAAGTGTTAGTGCAAGAAGTCATTAGCGCGTTAAAGAATCTGGGCGCAAAGAGCGTAAAAGAACTCGACGGCATCACCGAAAACGTCACCTTCCCTATGCCGAAAAATTTGATTCCGATGCAACCCATCGGTTAATTTTTTGTGCCAGCAAAAATAAAAAAGCCTCGCATTGCGAGGCTTTTTTATTTAATTAAATCAAATACTTACAATCAACCGCCACC
>JAYVJD010000278.1:0-2968 GCA_043769625.1 Pseudomonadota bacterium
AGAGTAACCCTCATCTCCTCGCACGTGTGGTGCTCCTCTGTAAAAAAACTCTGTCATCCTGAGCGCAACGAAGGATTTGCTTTTCGCAAAGTGCCGTAGGGTGGGCAAAGCGCTAGCGTGCCCACGCTGAACCGCTTCGGCGGGCACACAGCGTTCTGCCCACCCTAGATTCAATTAGTTCCAGCAAGCCCCGCTTTTTTTCAGTAAACTCCACTCAACCTTTTCCCCCATCACACGTTAAAGTTCTCTGGGACTATTCCCTTTACGCGAAAAAACTATGAAATCCATCCGCCTCAGCTTGTTTGCTCTCAGCGTTTTGTTCTCTGGCATGAGTCACGCTGACAGCCTCGATAAACTCAAAGCCTTTATCAACGGTACGCAAACCATGCGCGCCAGTTTCGAGCAAAACGTGACGGACAAAAACGGCAAAAAACTCCAAGCCTCCAGCGGCACCATGCAGTTCTCGCGTCCGGGTAAATTTCGCTGGGAATACGTTAAGCCGTACAAACAACAAATCGTCGGCGACGGTGTGAAGCTGTGGATTTTCGATCCCGACTTGAATCAAGTCACGGTAAAAAAACTCGGCGACTCGTTAGGCGATAGTCCAGCGGCATTGCTCGCAGGCAATAACGACCTGGAAAAATATTACATATTGACTGACGCAGGTAAGTTGGACGACATCGAATGGCTCGACGCTGTGCCGAAAAATAAAGACTCGACTTTTGAACGCATGCGTATGGGCTTTATTGGTGACACGTTGACGGTGATGGAACTAAAAGATAATTTCGGCCAAACCACCATGATCAAATTTTCAGCACTGGAAAAAAATCCTAAGTTGGCAGGCGAGGCATTCAAGTTTGTCGCGCCGAAAGGTGCCGACGTAGTAGGGGAGTAATAAGTGTGCGTAGCGTGCGCACTGCGCTCGAAAATCTAGTTCGAGCACTACGCTCCTTGCACGCCTGTATTTTAATTTGTGCGCAGTGCGAAGCCTACGCGATGTCATTCTGAGCGATACCGAAGAATCGGATTTTACGGGCGTTGATTAAAAAGCGAAAAGCAGATCCTTCGCTGTTGCCCAGGATGACAGACTATTTTAGTCCGATTGATTTCTCTTTCGTATCTTACAGTTGTTCACTTCATGTTTTATCTTTATGGCGGGTGGGCCCTGCCAGTCAGCCCTGCGCAGCAGCCAACTCTGCGTCTTTTGCTCTCGCCCGTTTAGATGCGGGTCGCGAGCTAATGCGCTCAATATAGGCCTTGATCACCGGGGTCGCTTCGACTAAGCCGAACATGGTAATCCACGTCAGCGCGCTGCCCCACAACACATCCGCAGCAGAAAATTTTTCACCGAGAATATACGGCCCTTTGCCGAGTTGATCGGTGAGCGTTTTCAACATGGTGTCGTAATCGCCGTAAGGCGACATTCCCGACGGCGCGGGCTCGCGCTTTTGCGCTTTATCCACCACCGCCGGTTCGAAACACGAGCCGTAATACACCATCCAGCGTAGATACGGTCCGCGTAACGGATCGCCGATTTGCGGTGCGAGGCCCTTATCAGCATACAAGTCGGCCAAATACATATACACCGCCGCTTGCTCAGTCACCAGCGCGCCGTTGTGCATAATCGCCGGCACCTTGCCCATCGGGTTGATGGCGAGATACTCCGGCTTGCGTTGCTCGCCGGTTTTTTGGTTCAACACATGCAGCTTGTAATCCGCGCCGAGTTCTTCGAGCAAGGCGAGTGCGCCGAATGAACGGGTATTGGGGGAATGGAATAGCGTGACTTGGCGGTTGATGGTCATATTAATAACTCCGTAAGTAATCAGGCTGCCGGTGGATTCTGCGGAAAGCAAGCAACGCCATCGCCCATTTTCACCCAAGGTTGCGCCGAGTCGCACCAAATGCTGACTTGCGGTTGCAGCCACGTCGCATCGTCCAGCGTGCCGGCCTTGACCCAATCCATCGCAGGCGTCGCGGCGACTTCCGAATACACCGGCGAACCGCATTTCGCGCAGAAGTGTCGCAACACCGGCAAGCCGCTACCGCCGGTATCGTTATAAGTGGCAGGCTTGCCGCCCGTGAATTCGAGCGAGCCTTTGGGTATCGCCACCAAAATGGAAAAAGACGTTCCCGTCTGGCGCTGACATTTTTTGCAATTGCAAACCGCCGTCAACAACGGTTCAGATTTCGACGTGTAACGAATCGCGCCGCAAAGACACCCACCAACGATTTGACTCATGATTATCTCCTCAATGTAAGTTCAACGGATATTGTAGGTCGGAAGCCGATAGGCGTTCCGACGTATTTGTGTCGGCGTATTGTAATCATTCGGCGGAACGCCTTGCAGGCTTCCGCCCTACGCGGGCTGGTTCAAGCAGCAAGTAATTGGCAGCGCGAAATTTTTGCGAGCGCCTCGCCCATTGTTTCGCGCGCGATGGCCGTGTCATAGTTGGCTTGGCCGCGCAGCCACCAGCCATCGCTGAGCCCAAAATAACGACATAGCCGCAGATCGGTGTCGGCGGTAATAGACCGCTTGCCTGCCACGATGTCACCGATACGCTGAGCAGGTACGCCGATTTCTTTGGCCAAGCGATATTTCGACAAGCCCAAAGGTATGAGAAATTCTTCTTCCAGCATTTCGCCGGGCGAAACAGGGGCAACTTTACGCATGATTAGCTCCTTCAATGATAGTCAACAATCTCAATGTGCATGTCGAGCCAACTTGTAGGTTGGGAAGAGGCGCGGCTATTCGCGCCGAAACCCAACGAGCGAGAGTTAAATGTGCCGCAATCGTTGGGTTACGCTACGCTTCACCCAACCTACGCGGGCTTCATCAGGGCTACACTTGCTGGATTGCGCTACGCCTCATCCGAGCCAAGCTTGTTATTTCAAATCGAGTCGTCCGGCTGGAATATTCATATCAAATGGCTCTAATTCATCAAGACGTATAAATCTTGTAGATTGACCG
>JAYVJD010000279.1:0-2963 GCA_043769625.1 Pseudomonadota bacterium
CCCCCGAGCGCGCCGAGACGATTGCGCCAAACCCCGCGTCCTGCGCGGCTCTCCAGGCAGCCTGGGTTTCCGTGATGGTGCCGGCTTGATTGGGTTTAATGAGTACGGCGTTGCACGCGCCGATCTTCGCAGCACGGGTCACGCGCGCCGCGTTCGTCACTAAATAGTCATCACCGACGATTTGCACGCGCGAACCAAACGCAGCGGTAAATTTTTTCAAGCCCGCTTCGTCATCTTCCGCGAGCGGATCTTCGATCGATGCGATCGGATATTTTTCCAGCCAGCGCCCGAGCATGTCACTCAAGCCATCGGAATCGAGTTCCTTTTTTTCCAGGCCGATGCTATAACGGCCATCGTGTCCGAATTCGCTCGCCGCAATATCGAGGGCGATCACGATTTGTTCGTTCGGAATCAATCCAGCTTTTTCGATCGCGCGTAACAGCATTTCCAGCGCTTCTTCGTTCGTTGAAAAAGCCGGCCAGTAGCCGCCCTCATCGGCCACACCGTACAGCAAGCCACGCTCGGCCATTAACCTGCCCGCAGCGAGATAAACTTCCGCAGTCCATTCCAGCGCTTCATCGACGTTTTCCGCGCCGGGCGCTGCGATCATAAAATCCTGAATGTCGACGCGCCGCCCGGCATGGGCGCCGCCGCCAAAAATTTGTATCTCCGGCAACGGCATTGCGATGTCGTTATTTCCCGCGAGATAACGCCATAGCGGCATGCCGTGCGCGGCAGCCACTGCCTGGAGATTAGCCATGGACGCGGCGATTGAGGCATTACCGCCGAGAATTCGTTTGTTCGGCGTGCCGTCGAGTGCGATCAGCGACTGATCGATCAGCGTTTGGTCGGCGGCGTCCATGCCGGCCATCGCATCGGCGATTTGAATGTTGACGTTATCCACAGCGGTGCGCACATCAAAGCCGCCGAGCCGCTCGCCGCCGTCGCGCAAATCCAGCGCTTCGCCGCTGCCGGTTGAGGCGCCCGCCGGCGCGATCGCACGCCCAATCGCGCCGCCGGTGAGATGAACTTCCGCTTCCACCGTCGGACGACCGCGCGAATCCCACACGCGGCGGCCTAAAACTTTGACGATGGTTGTGTCGCTCATGCGGCTAATTCTCGTTGCCATGCTTCACGAACTTCGCCCAGCGTATTGACCGGCTGCGCGAGCAACGTGCGCGCGCAGCGCCGCACTTTGTTTTTGTCACCTTCGTCGGTCAAATATTCCACCGGCGATTTACCATCGACGCGCGCGAGAAATAATCCCGGCAAAAGATGGGCGGTGCGTTGTTCCATTTGCTCGCGAGATTCCCAATTCACATAGGTCAAATAAGTGTCCGCCAGTAGGGCGAACGCGGCGAAAAATTCCTCGCTCGCCGCCGGATGCCACAAACATTTAAGTAGCAAATGATTCAGGCAAAATGCCAAATCGAATGCCGGATCGCCAAACCAGGCGCATTCGCAATCGAGAAAAATCGGGCGATTCGGCCCAACCAAAATATTTTTCGGCGCGATGTCGCCGTGAACCAAAACGCGCTTAGTGCCGAATGTAACGTCCACCAATTGCTTCAATCGCGGCGCAAGATCGGTGTGCATTCGCGCGGTCGCATCCAGATAAGGTTCCAGACGAATCGAATAAAAAATATCGTCGGTGGCGAATTGCGCAGCGATGTTAGTGTCGTTCGCGCTTGCACTGTGGATTCGCGCCATTTGCGCGCCGACCATGCGCGCGGTGTTGAGATCGACGAAGCCATCGCGCAATTGAAATTTCCACACCGGATGTTGGCCGGACTCCAAATATTCCATCACAAACAAGCCCGCTTCATCGTCGTGCGCCACTACTTTCGGCACCGCGCCGGGAATGACGCTTTGCGCAAAACGCAGGTAGGCGACCTCAAAGCGATTACGCGTTACCGGCGCCTCCCACAGTTGCTTAACGCGCAGTTGCGGCAAGGCACGCTTGACGCACATCGTAGCGGATGCCAATTCAACTTTCCAAATATCCGACGACACGCCGCCGGTGAGCGGCGACATCAACGGTGATTCGTCCGCCGTTGTCAGGCCAAGTTTGCGTAGTGACGAGGCAATAGTCGCTTGCGATTCCGCCGTCGACAATCAGCCCGCCGATGAGCCGACGCTGCTGAGCGAATGTAGATCCGTCGACTTGCCCGCTTTCAATACTTGGCCCGGCACGACATGGCCGACAATGCCGGGCATTTTGCGCGCGGCTTTGAGTAATCGATCGAGATTCACGCCGGTGTTGTAGCCCATCGCTTCGAGCATGTGGACTAAATCTTCAGTGCAGATGTTGCCGGATGCGCCGGGTGCGAACGGGCAACCGCCGAGGCCGCCGAGCGAGGCGTCGTAGCGCACGACGCCTGCTTCCAGCCCGGCTACGACATTGGCCAAGCCCATGCCGCGCGTATTGTGGAAATGCAAAGTGTGTTCGATGTCGGGAAAACGTTTGGCGATTTCCACCATTAGGTCGCGCACCTGTTTCGGATTCGCCATGCCGGTTGTGTCGGCGATGGTTACGCCGTCGAAACCAAGCTCGATAAATTGTTCCACCAACGCGTAAATTTTTTCTGGCGCCACATTGCCCTCGAACGGACAACCGAATGCTGTGGATATACTGCAGTTCACTTTGATATCACTGCCGCTTAACGCTTGCATGATTTCGCCGAAACCTTGCACCGATTGCGCGATGGTGCGATTAACGTTGGCGCGATTGTGGCTTTCCGATGCGGAACAAAATAAATTAATCTCGTCGACATTGCACTGCATCGCACGCTCGACGCCGCGCACATTGGGAACCAGCGCCGAGTAGATCACGTCCGGTACGCGATCGATCAGATTCAATACTTGCTCCGCGTCGCGCATATTCGGAATCGCCTTCGGCGACACAAACGACGTCACCTCGATTTTCGCGAGGCCCGTTTGTGATAACTCGTCGATCAACGCGA
>JAYVJD010000280.1:0-7953 GCA_043769625.1 Pseudomonadota bacterium
CCCTCGCTTTGTTGCGTCAACTAGGCTGGCTTGGTTTGCTGCTGGTTTTGTCATGCGGTGCGCCAGCGGCAGATCCGCCACAGGCAACCGATTTCACGCGTGACAAAGGCGACAACGCGAAATATTTCACCAACCTGCCGCTGCTCACGCAAGACAATAAACGCATTCGTTTTTACGACGATATGATGCAAGGAAAAATCGTCATCATGAACGTGATGTTCACTACTTGCAGCATGACTTGTTCGCCGGTGACGGCGAACCTTGCCCGAGTGCAGCAATATCTGGGTGAGCGGGTCGGCAATGATATTCGTATGGTGTCGATATCGCTTGATCCGCTGAATGACACGCCGGAGCGCTTGCAAAAATATGCGAGCGAGCATTCGGTCAAACCGGGTTGGTTTTTTCTGACCGGAAAAAAAGAAAATATCGACTGGGTATTATATAAAATCGGTAGTTATATCGAGGAAAAAGAGCAGCACACCAATCTGTTGATTATTGGCAACGAGCAAACCGGTCAATGGAAAAAAATGTACGCGCTGGCCAGCCCAGCCGAAATATCGGCAGAAGTGCGAAAATTATCTTTGGCGAAACCTTGATCCGTCTTGTTGCGCTGATACTCAGCGCCTGCTCCGTGGTCCAAGCGCAATCCCTCGAACCCCCCGCTCCCGATTGGCAGCTCGGTAAAAATATTTACCTACTTGGCCACGCCAGTCAGCCTGCCTGCGCGACCTGTCATGGCATCGCAGGCGAGGGCGCGCAGGAAGGCGGGCTGCGCGCGCCACCGCTGACGTGGCAATGGCTAACCAACGCGCAAACGCAATTTGGACGCACAAGGGCCGGCTATGGCGCGGCGGATTTTAGCCGCGCCGTCGAAGTCGGCGTAGATGTTTCCGGCGCGGCGCTGTCAAGCGTGATGCCGAAATATCAATTGACTAAGGCAGAGCTCGCTTCGTTACAAAATTATCTCGCCATCATTGGCAGCGCCAGCGATAGTCAGGAAGGCGTATCCGATACGGTGCTGGTCCTCGGCGCAGCCTTGCCCTTATCCGGCAAGCTGCAAGCTGTCGGGGAAATCATTCAGCGCGAACTGACACAGGTTTTCGATCAACTCAATCAGAGTGGTGGGCTGTATGGGCGTCGCGTGCGCTTAGTCGTGCGCGACAGCCGCAGCGAGGGCTCGGGCGAGCTCAGCGCCACGCAGGCGTTAGTCGAACAAGACCACGTATTTTTATTGGTCGGCAGTTTTTTTACGCCGAGCAGCGGCGTTGAGACTTGGCTGAGAAATCAAACCGCACCGTTAATCGGGCCGGTGACTTTAGCATCGCTGAATCAGGAAAAAACAGCGGATATTTTTTATGTGTTGCCGTCTATGGCGGATCAGGCGCGCGTGTTAGCAGAGCAGGCGATGTCGAGCAACGAAAGCGAAACAGCGTGCAAGAAAATCGTGATTTGGGCAGAAGATGACCTTTATGAACGCAGCGCCATGCAAGGCGCGCAACGACAATTGCAAGCGTTAGGCGTGGAAGACTCGCCGACAATAGTATTCGCGACGAATAATATGGCAGCGCAGGCGGCAGCGATCGCAGGCAAGAAAAATCCCGCAGACTGCGTGCTATTTTTTGGCGCGGCGGAGCAGCTGACCTTGCTGGCAAAAAATATTCCCGCAGAGGTACGCTGGTTTGGTTTGGTTGCACTGCTTGGGCGCGGGGTGTCTGATTTGCCGAGCGCTATCCGACAAAATTTATTCGCCGCTCAACCGCTGACAGAAGAAGCAATCTCAAGTGGCCCGTTTGTTTTGCTGGCGCGCACGGCGGCGCAGATTTCCGTAGAGGCGTTAAAGCGTAGCGGGCGCGATACCAGCCGTGCGAAGGTGGTCGCGCAATTAAAAGCCTTACGGGATTTTCGCTTGCCCGGACTGCCGCCGATGAATTTCGGTAACCAGCGCCGCAACGCGTTGCAAGGCGCTGTCATGATGAAATGGCAGAGCGAGTCGCAACGTTATACGCAATATAAAACCTGGCGTGAAGTCCGCTGAGTTATTCTGGTTTGTTTCCAATTTACAAATAAAAGTCTTCAGCGAAAATAGTAATCTCCTTCTCATTAACTATAATTCAATGACAGGCAATGTCGCCTGGGGGACCAAGGAGAGCAACATGGCCAAATATGTGGTGTTAGGCAATTGGACCGATCAGGGCGTGAAGAATGTAAAAGATACCGTGACGCGCGCCCGTGCAGCGAAACAGGCATTCGAAAAAATGGGCGTTAAGTGGGATAGCATTTATTGGACCGTCGGCAATTATGACATGGTGATTGTGGTCGATGCGCCGAACGATGAGATTGCCACCAAGGCCGGACTGGCTACCGCGATGCAAGGCAATGTGCGGACCACGACTTTGCGCGCATACGGCGAGCAGGAAATGGAAGGCATTGTAAAAGATTTGGGTTAGCAGCAGGGCGTTTCACCACTGTTGAAATTCGGTTAGTTCGCTTTGTTCTTTTGTAATTGGCAGGCGTGTCCCGCCAGATTTTTTTGCGCGCAAAAAATTTCCTCCAGTAAAGAATCCCCTTGCGCCGGTCAACAGAAGCTTATGACGCGAACGTGATTCCAGCTTTCGCATGATTCATGTTTTGACCCCGCCATTTTTTTCGTAAACCGGTAAAATACAAGCTCAACAAAAAAAGGATTCGCTATGCCGCAAGACCGTATGCCCGCCCTGCCGCTCGAGCAGATGAGCGCGACACAAAAAAAATACGCTGAAGAAATCATCAAAGGCCCGCGCGGTGCGCTGTATGGGCCGTTCGTCCCGCTCATCCGCAGCCCGGAGTTGATGGATCGCGCCCAACGCGTGGGCGAATATTTGCGTTACAACAGCGCGATTGGCACACGGCTGTCCGAGCTGGCAATCTTGATTACGGCACGACACTGGACGCAACAAGTCGAATGGGCGATTCACGCGCCGATTGCATTAGCAGCCGGTATCAAGGCTGAACATATCGACGCCATCGCCAACGGGTGTGAGCCAATCGGCATGAGCAAAGAAGAAGAAATCGTTTATCGTTTTTGCACCGAGCTACATCAAACGCAACAAGTGTCAGACGACACCTATCAGCGGGCGTTGAGCCAGTTTTGCGACGCCGGTGTGATGGATATGATCGGCATCAACGGCTATTACGCGTTTCTGGCGATGGTGATGAATGCGACTTGCACCGCTGTGCCCGACGGCCAACCTGATCCGCTGCCGGTGTTGAAATAAATCGGGATCACACGCGCCCTACCGGCCGAAAAAAAACGACTGTTCAATGCGCGATCTACGCAAGGACCAGTGCGAGTTCGACCTTATGTCTTGGGCGCAGAAAAATATTGCGAAGAAAGAAGTCCCTTCCCCTTCAAGGCGAAGGCTAGAATGGGGAGGGGTATTTCGGGAAATAGGGCTGATTCACTCATTCTCAAGCTAACGCTCTCATCAAAAAAGACGGTTAAACAATATTATGTCGCGTCGTGAGTCTGCTTAGCCCTATATTGTTCCGCTTTATCCAGCCAGGTTTGCAGACTGTTGAGCAAATCTGTTTGGCTAAACGCACAGGCCTCGCCGGAAAATAATTGGCTCGATTCCAAGCGCATGAGTAAGTCATCCAGCACGCGATGATATTTTTCCGGCAGTTGTGACAATAGCGGATTGTCGTCGCGCCACTGTTTGGCGAAAGCATTCATTTTAATTTGGCCGGATTGGATTTGTTGGAGCGATGAGCGAAGTGAATGAGTCATAAATAGTTAAATATAATCAATTAGTTACAGAAATCCCACGAATACAAAAATATTACCCTAAATCGATTTTTGCCCGCAACGAAAGCCCGATAATACAATCTAATTTAAGGAGTAGGTTTGAATTATTTTTGGAGACATACATGAACATTTCACGCCATTACCGGATTGCTTTACTGACAACGGCGCTGGTCGCCGTGCCAGCCAGCGCAACCACGACAGTGACTTTTAAAAACCCAACGGAATTCACCGACATTGGATTTTATAATCAAGAATCCAGCACCGCGATGAATGTGTTGGAACAACATTTCAAAACTCTAAGCGAGCAATACCTCGCGCCGAATCAAAATCTCAAAGTGGAAGTGCTGGACGTAGATTTAGCCGGACGAATTGAATACGCCAGCCGACATTTTTTTGACAAACGCGTGTTACGCGGCAGCGTCGATTGGCCGCGAATCAAATTTCATTACGTGGTGGAAGCAGACGGAAAAGTGGTGACAGATAGCGAAGCGAATATTGCCGACATGACCTATCTGAATCGGATTTCTACCCGCTATTCAAATGTGACTTACCCACATGAAATGCAGTTGTTGGAAGATTGGTTCAAAGCGACGTTTAAACAAGGCAAAATCGCGCACTAATCGCTTCGGATTATTCTTCGCGCGCCTTCACAAAAAATTCCGGGTCGATCATCGTCCCGTTCATGATCACCGACCAATGCAGGTGCGGGCCGGAGACG
Organism: Pseudomonadota bacterium; assembly: GCA_043769625.1. GTDB lineage: Bacteria > Pseudomonadota > Gammaproteobacteria > Burkholderiales > JBEEJL01 > JBEEJL01. The sequence goes on from JAYVJD010000280.1 coordinate 4,503, forward strand.
CGGCCGGTCATGCCGGATAAGGCGAGGGCTTGGCCTTTTGCTACGACGTCGCCAACGTTGACGTTGATTTCGCTCAAGTGGCAATACATGGTGATCAGCCCTTGGCCGTGATCGACAAACACGGTGTTGCCGTTGAAAAAATAATCGCCGGTGTCTATAACTCTGCCGCTGGCGGCGGAGAGGACTTGCGTGCCGGTGGGGATGGCGATGTCGAGTCCGGCGTGCGGGTTGCGCGGTTGGCCGTTGAAGATGCGGCGTAAACCGAAGCGGCTCGACAGCGGGCCGTCGGCCGGGAGCTGTAATTTCACATCCACTTCCTGCGTGTCACGGAAGACATTTTTGGCGATGTCGATTTTCGGTTGTTCGCTATTGATGCGATCCATGTCTTCCTGATTCGGCTCGACTTTGCGTGGATCTTTAATCGTGATGCGTTGTTCGGGATATTTCTTATCCACGACGCGGAATTTTTTTGCTGCGTTATTCACGGATAACGCGTATTGTCCTGGCGCAAGCGATAGTGGCAGACCTACCAGCGCCACCCATTTACCATTTTCGCGTATCACCAAAGCGCGCTTGCCGCGAAACGTCACCTGCGGCGCGGCAGTGTTTGCGCTGGCAAGCGGAATTACCGCAACGCCGCCGGGCACCGACGATGAAACCGGCAGCGCCCACACGGGAAAAGAAACCAGAGCAAATAAAAACCAGATCAGCAATTTTGGCATGGTCTGCACAATAGAAAAAGTAACTCGTCATTGTAGCAAGCTGCAGGTTTGGCGCAAACTTTATGCCTTATGGAGGAGTGAATTTTCCAAGACAGCCGCCTGCGGTTTTTCCCGTTTGCTATTTCGCATTGGCGCAATTTTATCCTCAACCAGTGACAAGGTTTGCAGAATGTCGGCGCAGCCGTTTAATAGCGCGTTCCCGGCCGCTGTGATTTGTATTCGCTTACCCACTTGCTGGAGCAAAGGCACGCCGACCATGTCACTGAGTTTTTGCATATGCACTGATACGGTGGGTTGCGCCAAACACAGCTCATCGGCAGCGCGGGTAAAGCTGCCGAGCCGGGCAACCGCTTCAAAGGTATGGATTTGGGTCAGTGTTCCGTGGCGAAAATAACGGCGAATGTGCTGTCGTGTCATGGCAAACCTTTCAATTCGTTAGCGTTACGCTGTGTTAAAAAACACAGCGGCCTTCACTTCGCACAGGTTGAAGGCCGTAAAAAAAGACCTTGCCTGTGTGGGCAAAGGTCTCGCTAACAACTTTGACAAGTTGCCTACTGGACCGGGGAACCGAAACTCCCGTATTGACGACCCAGTTGTCGCGGTCAGGGTGACCGCTCTAGCTACTCCCCTTTGGAGGGCGTATATGCAAATGCATAAATACATCATTAGTATTGTACGAAAATTCTAGGTTGTCAAACGGATTCTTCTGCTGGCGTTATTACGAAACGTAATACATACCTAAGTTAATGTATTACGATTCTTCATTATCCGGTTGTCGCGTTTGAGCACAATATCTATATCGCTAATTTTTTGGCGTATCTATCCTCTCCGAGGGGAGTAGCTCTATTGCAGCAGGGTCGTCATCACGGGCATCCGCTCCGGTCCTGCAGATAATCTGCTTCAAGATTATGAGCGAGACCTTGGCCGACCCCCAAGCCTTGCTTGGGTGCTGTCGGCAAGGATTCGTTTATATCCAGCACATAATAACGGAGCTAATAAATGGAATTATTCTCACCCGAGTTTTTTTCAGCGCTGCTGGCGATTGTCATCATCGACTTGGTGTTGGCGGGCGACAACGCGATTGTGATTGCCTTGGCCGCGCGCGGACTGCCTGCCCACTTACGTAACAAAGCCATTGTCTGGGGTACGCTAGGCGCCATCGTGGTGCGTACGGCAATGACCGTGGTGGTGGTGTGGCTGCTCAAAATTCCCGGCTTGCTATTGCTAGGGGGCGCAGCGTTGTTGTGGATTGCGTATAAGTTATTAATCAACCCAGACAATCATGGTAGTGGTCACGTCGCGTCGGCGACAGGGTTTTGGAGCGCGATGAGAACTATCGTCATCGCCGACGCGGTGATGGGCCTTGATAACGTGCTTGCGGTGGCAGGCGCGGCTCATGGTAATTTTTTGTTAGTCGTCGCTGGCTTATTGATCAGCATCCCGATCGTGGTGTGGGGCAGTAAGATGATACTGAATGTGGTGCAGCGTTATCCCTTTATTATTTATATCGGTGCGGCGGTGCTGGCCTTGACGGCGGTGAAAATGATGGCGAACGAGCCGCTGCTGAAGGAATATGCGACAGGTGCAGGCCCATTCATTTATCTATTTGATGCATTGGTCGTCATCGCTGTGCTGGTCGCAGGTTTTCGCGCGAACCATCACAAAGTCCGCCAGCGCGTTGCGGCCAAAGTAGTCGATCTGGCTGACGTCGCGGTGCCTTCGCCATCGGCTACGCCGCCTCAAACTGAAGGAGAAAAGACCGTGCAGAAAATTTTGATTCCCGTTGATGGTTCGGCTAACTCGCAGTTGGCTGTCCGGCATGTCGCCAACCGTTTTATTTCCGCCGCCGGCGTTGAAGTGCATTTGCTCTATGTCAGCGTGCCCTTTTCTCGCCATGTTTCGAGCTTTATCAGCCGGCGTAACCGCGAAGATTATTATCGCGATAAGGGATTGCAAGCGTTGCAACCCGCGCGCGATTTACTCAAGCAACACGGCATTCCGCATGCCGTGCATATCGAGCTCGGCGCAAAGGCGCAGACCATTAACCAAGTTGTGCAGCGCTTACATATTGATGAAATCGTGATTGGCACCGCGCGCAAAAACACGCTCACGCGCATTCTGGAAGACTCGGTTACCAGCAAAATACTTGAAATCGCCGAAGTGCCGGTTGAAGTAATTGTTGGATCAGAGGCTTCGCGCTGGGAACGTTATGGCTTGCCTGCGGGATTGGGTATGGTTATCGCTGCCATCCTGATCGCTGCGGACTGAATGGGTCAGTCGCAGCCGATCAGATGAACTTGCTGTTAGAAGCGGAAACCAACTTTGGCGCCGTAGGAATTTGCATCGCCGGTGCGGTCCGCTTCGATGGCGAAATTGGTCAGACCAAAATTCAAATTTACCCCCGCAAATACTTTGGTCTGGGTAAATTTTTCGCCGGTCAAAGTAGGGACGCCTTTGGGGGTGCTGTTGACCCAGACCTGCCCAATGCCGGCGTAAGGTTTAGCGATGAGAAAACCTTTGGAGACGGAAATATCAATGCCTTTGCTGTCGAAGCTTAACTGATCCACGCCGGTTAATTGGCTATAGCTTCCGCGCAGAGAAACTGCGGGCGTGGCGACTGTGCCTTCCAGCAATGCATAGCGGATTTCGGCGCCGAAGAGTTTGATGTTCGAGCCGGGCACGGCCGAATACGATCCGCCGATATCGAACAAGCCTAAGCCTTTATGCAC
>JAYVJD010000281.1:0-18687 GCA_043769625.1 Pseudomonadota bacterium
CCTCAAGAATGGATAGAAGCCGGCTTACGCGATTACTTCAGCGCAGACACCATTTGTCTGGTCGAATGGCCGGAGAAAGCCGGCGATCTATTGCCTTTGCCCGACATGACCATTCAACTCCATCTACTGGAATCAGGTCGTCGCGCCGACATCAGCGCGCACTCCATCAAGGCGCAAGCGTGTTTACCCGCGTGAAATATTTCGTGACTTCATCCTCTGTGCGTTTGCTCGCGGCGCTTATTTTTTCGTTCGCGTTCATGGTGCCGGCGCAGGCGCTGACCTTGCTCAGCTCGGTGCGCGTCTGGCCGGCGCAAGATTACACGCGCATCACGCTGGAATCGCCGGTCGCGATTAAATGGCAAATGTTGGCGCTGAAAAATCCTGAGCGTTTAGTGTTTGATCTGGAGGGGGTGGATATCAATATGGCGCTCGAAGGTATCGCGTCTAAAATCCAACCGACCGATCCGTACATCAAAACCGTACGTGTCGCGCGCTACAAGCCCGGTGTGGTGCGCATGGTGCTCGACTTAAAAACGGAGGTGAAGGCAAGTGCGTTTATCCTCGCGCCGGTAGCGGAATACGGCCATCGCTTGGTGCTGGATATTTATCCGGAAAAGCCAGTCGATCCGATTCTCGCTGCCGTCGGGCTTAACGCCGAGGGCGAGCCAACCAAAGAAAATCCGCCTATTATCGAAGCCGAAAAACCCGCGCCTAACCCGGTAGAAAAACCGGCCGTGACGAAACAGCATATTGGCCGCAAAATCATTATCGCCATCGACGCCGGTCATGGCGGCGAAGATCCGGGTGCGCATGGCGCCAACGGCTCGCGCGAAAAAGATATCACCCTCGCCATTGCAAAAAAATTGCGGGACCGTATCGACGAAGACGCGGAGATGCGTGGCGTGCTCACGCGCGATGGCGATTATTTTATTCCGCTGCAAACGCGCACGATCAAGGCGCGCAAAATTCATGCAGACTTATTTGTCTCGATCCACGCAGATGCCTTTGTCAGCCCGGACGCGCATGGCTCGTCGGTGTTTGCCTTGTCAGAGCGCGGCGCTACCTCTACCGCTGCGCGCTTGCTGGCGCAGCGCGAGAACGCGTCTGACCTTATCGGCGGCGTCAATCTTGCCGTGCGCGATCCGTATCTGGCCAAAACCTTGCTCGACCTTTCGCAAACCGCGACGATCAATGATAGTTTGAAATTAGCCAAAGACGTGTTGGATGGCATGGGCGGCATTAATAAATTGCATAGCCGCAAAGTGGAACAGGCCGGATTCGCGGTATTGAAGTCGCCCGACATGCCGTCGATTTTAGTTGAGACGGCGTTCATTTCGAATCCAGATGAAGAAGCGCGCTTGAACGACGACGCTTATCAGGAAAAAATCGCCAACGCGATTTTCACTGGCATCAAGCGTTACTTTTCAAAAAACCCGCCCCTGAGCCGCACCAAAGTGGTGATGGGAGAATAATTGTAAGTATTTGATTAAATTGAGTTATTTGTACGTTAAAAAAGGCGCATAGAGCCTTTTTTTGTTTGTCTGCCACGCTTAAAAACTTAGTCCGCGGTCACATCGCTGATGATGGCGGCCATGCCTATCATCACGTGTTGCGCATCAAATATCGGGGTGGCAAACCAATCGCACAAAATGGTGCGGCCTTCGTGCGTGACGTTATGGATACTGGAGCGTACCCCTTCAGGGTGGTGGATTAAGTTATCCCACAACGCTTTTACATCAGCGCGTGCATCCGGCGCGACCAGCTCGCCGGCGTGGCGACCGAGCATATGCTCGCGTTTGTAGCCGAACATATTTTCCGCCGATTGATTCCAATCGGTGACGCAAAAATTCATATCCCATTCCACCAGCGCCAACGGCGAGTGTTGCATGTAAAGCGCCAGCTTTCTGGAGGTGGTGCTGGCGTGAATTTCGGCGCGGCGATGTTCGAGTGTTTCAGCTTCGAGCGCGTTGATTGCTGCGCGCGATTGTTGCCGCTCTGTTTCCAGACTGGAGGCGAGCGAGACATTTTTAAAGCGCGTGGTCAGCGCGTCGATGACAGCGGTGTTAGCCCGCGAATGGATGAATAACAGCAATCCCGTTAAAGCCAGCAGTACGAGACCGAGCAAAATATGATTGCGGTCACGCAACAACAGCAAATGAAACGCCAGCGGGACCAGCGCCGGCACGACATACGATACAAACGCCGGGCGGAATGGCGCGTGTTCGGCCAGCGTGCCAGTGGCAAGCAGCGCGATGAGCATGATGACGCTCATTTCGTTAAATAAATTGCCCAGCGGAAACAGCAAAGTGCCGACGATGGCCCAACCAAAACCCATCAAGCCCGTGCCGATGACAAACCAATTTCCCCAATTCGGCGCTTGCTTTACGCTAGGCTTGGCGCTCATATAGGCTTTGTACAAGCCGTAGCGCAGAACGGTCATGACAGAAATAAAGGCGAGCCAGATAAACAAAGCGGGGCGCGGCGACAGCTCACTCCACAACACGGCACCAAGGGCGAAGGCGACCAGCAGCGTGGCCAAATAGCCGACCAGCGACAGGCGGTACAGCAGGCGCACTTGTTCAGCAAAGACCAAGGAATATTCCGTGGTGCTGTCTTGCAAGATGCCGCCTAGTGATGCCGGGGAGGTTCTGCGATCAGCAATAGCCATGTAGAATCATATGCTAGGGGTGAAGAAACGATTGAAATCAAATGTTAGATACCAGATTAGCACCAAAATTGCAGAAATCTAGGTAGGGTAATCACCTATTTGTTACTGCGCTAAATACCCGTTTATTTTTGTTAGTACTTTTCCTACATTCAGCAGGGGAATTTTTCCCCGGTCAAGGCAACCGATATAATGCATCATTCAGATTCTTGCTCAGTCTATGCCTTCCATCCATTTATTGCCCGATTTACTCATTAACCAAATCGCCGCCGGCGAAGTGGTCGAGCGCCCCGCCGCCGCGCTGAAAGAGCTGTTGGAAAATAGCCTCGATGCCAAGGCGCAATCGATCGCGGTGCAGTTGGAAGCGGGCGGGATAAATCGCCTCAGCGTGAGTGACGATGGCGCTGGCATCGCGAAAGACGAGTTAGCGCTCGCCCTTGCGCGCCATGCCACCAGTAAAATTACGTCATTACAGGATTTAGAATCCGTCGCCAGCCTGGGCTTCCGTGGTGAGGCGCTGGCGAGCATCGGCGCAGTGTCGCATTTATCTCTATTGAGCCGTCGCGCCGATGATAAACATGCGTGGAAAATTGAGGTCACGGGCGGCGCGTTGTCGCCCGTCGAACCGACGGCGCTGGGGCAGGGCACGCAAATCGATGTGCGCGATTTATTTTTCAACACGCCGGCACGGCGCAAATTTTTGAAATCCGAAGCGACCGAGTTTGCGCATAGCGACGAAGCGTTCAAGCGCATCGCCTTAAGCCGCGCCGATGTCGCGATGACGCTCACCCACAACGGCCGTAATAGCTGGCGTTTACCGACCCAAACCGCCGCAGAGCGCATCGCGGCAATTTTGGGCGATGATTTCGCGCGCGAGTCCGAGATTATCGACGTCAGCGCCGCTGGTCTGCGTTTGTCCGGCCTCGCTGGGCGGCCCGCCGCCGCAAAGTCCAGTCGCGACCAGCAATATTTTTTCGTCAACGGCCGATTTGTCCGAGACAAACTCTTATCCCACGCCGTTCGACAGGCGTATCAAGACGTGTTGCATCATTTGCGCCATCCGGCTTACGTGCTATTTCTCGACATGGATCCGGCGCTAGTCGATGCTAACGTGCATCCGACCAAAACCGAAGTGCGTTTTCGCGATGGTCGTGCCGCGCATCAATTCATTTTTCATGCGCTGCATAAAGCCTTGGCGCAACCGACGTACACTGCCGCGACGAGCGTCGGCGAGCGCAATGCCTTTGCCTTTGCCGCTGCAGAGGGATCAGCGACAGAAAATGTGGCGACCAATAATCCAGCGCAAAATTTTTATGCCAGCGCGCAACAAACTTCGTTCAACGTGAATGAAACGCGGCCGTTTTACGAAACCTTATTTCGTAAAAATAATCAATATAATCAAATAGTTATAAATGATCAGGATAATGGCGCTGAATCGTCTGTTTCGGCGGAAAAAAAACCAGAACAAGAATCACAGCCACTCGGTTTTGCTCTCGCGCAATTACTCGGCATTTACATCCTCGCGCAAAATCGGCATGGCTTAATCATTGTCGATATGCACGCTGCGCATGAGCGCGTGGTATATGAAAAACTCAAGGCAGCATTGGATCAACAATCGATCGCCTCGCAACCCTTGCTGATTCCGGTGTCGTTTAACGCGAGCGGGCTGGAAGTGGCCTGCGCGGAAGAACATGCGGACACGTTGGCGACGCTGGGTTTCGACATCGCCGCGCTATCGCCGACCTCGCTCGCCGTGCGCGCCGTGCCGAGTTTGCTGCAAGACGCCGATACGATTTCCTTAGCGCGCGACGTGCTCGCCGACATCAACGAAGGCGGCGCGACACGTGTGCTGATCGAGCGACAAAACCAATTACTCTCGACGCTCGCTTGCCACACCGCCGTGCGTGCCAACCGCATGCTCACGCAACCGGAAATGAATGCGCTATTGCGCGAAATGGAAGCGACCGAGCGCTCCGGTCAATGTAACCACGGACGTCCGACCTGGTTTCAAGTCACGCTCGCCGAGCTGGATAAAATGTTCATGCGCGGCCAATAGCCGCCATGAGCCACGCGCCACTGCCGCACGCCATCCTATTGATGGGCCCGACCGCCAGCGGCAAAACCGGCGTAGCGGTCGATCTCGTCAAACATTTTCCGTGTGAAATCGTCAGCGTCGATTCAGCTTTGGTATATCGCCACATGGACATCGGCACGGCGAAACCCGATGCCGATATTCTGGCTCAAGCACCGCATCATTTAATCAACCTGATCGACCCAACGCAAAGTTATTCCGCCGCGCAGTTTCGCATAGATGCGTTACGTGTCATGGCGGAGATTACCGCGCGTGGAAATATTCCCCTGCTCACCGGTGGCACCATGTTGTATTTCAAAGCCCTGCTCGATGGCTTGAGCAACTTGCCGCAAGCCGACGCCAACTTGCGCGCCGAATTAGACCAACGCGCCAAAAATATCGGCTGGCCGGCGATGCACGCGGAGCTCGCCAAGCTCGACCCAGAAACCGCCGCGCGTCTCAAGCCAATGGATGCACAACGTATCCAGCGCGCGCTGGAAATTTGCTTGCTGAGCGGCGAGACGATGTCATCGCAATTGGGAAAAGCGGATGCAACGCCGCTGCCATATCGTTTTATCAAAATTGCTTTGGTGCCGAGCGAGCGCAAAGTGTTACATGAGCGCATAAGCGCCCGCTTCGACGCCATGCTCAAGGCAGGCCTGGTGGAAGAAGTGAAAAAATTAAGACTGCAATTCGACTTGCATCCGAATATGTCCTCGATGCGCTGCGTCGGTTATCGGCAAGCGTGGCAATATTTGGATGGCGAAATTACGCAGGCGGAGATGCGCGATAGAGGCATTATCGCTACGCGACAGTTAGCCAAGCGACAGCTCACCTGGCTGCGTTCGATGGAGGGCGTAACGGAGCTTGATTGTTTGGATTCAATGATGATGGAAAAAGTGAGTGAATTTATTCAACAACTAGTAAAAATAAGGTCAATACCTTAAATAGCGAAAATCGAAGAAAGAAAAAGCTCACCCATCTGCGCCGCTGGAATTCCCGTTGATTGGCGGGTGCCGTCGGCGAGAACCTGTTTGAGCTACGCGGTGTTTCAGTTTTCAATTGGGGGTAAGAGCGAGTTTTCTCGCCGCCCGCCAGTCAGCGGAAATTCCAGCGACAACAAAACCAAAAAAACAAAAAGCAGCGCGGCGGGTTCGCCTTTTTTGGTTACTTTTTTGGCGAAGCAAAAAAGTGACTAGCCGCCGGGCTACCCCCGGCACTCTTATTCAGAGCAAAGTCCCCCCAGTCAACTAAACTGAAACATACACCCCCATCCCAGCCTTCCCCCGTCAAGGGGGAAGGAGCATGGACATCAGATGTTTTGTATATTCGTGATGTACATGGGAGCCTCACGCAGGTGCGCGGCGCACATTGAACCGCGCAAATCAGTTTAGCGTCTCCACCTTAAACGACACCGACACCCGTGCGCGAAACGCGACAACTTTGCCTTCTTCCACTTTCAAATCCAGCTTCATCACTTCTGCCACGCGTAAATCGCGTAATGTTTTTGACGCTGTTTCGACGGCATTTTTTGCGGCGGCTTCCCATGACACCGGGCTGACGCCGACGAGTTCGACTATTTTGTAAACACCTTCGTTGTTGTGCGGCATGATTTTCTCCTGGTCAAGTCTGATTAAACGGTATGCTTATTTTGTTTCTGCTTCGCTAAGTTTGTCGTTGATGACAACACGGTTACGTCCCGCTGCTTTGGCCTGGTAGAGCGCATCATCGCTGCGCTTTAACCAGCTATCGACACGGTCTTGCGCGTTTAGCATGCTCACGCCGATGCTGACCGTAACCTGCACATCGTCGTTGAATGGCGTAGCGCCAATTTGTTTGCACAAGGCTTCGGCGATGATCTGTGCGCCTTCGGCTGGAGTGTCGGGCAGATATAAAATAAACTCCTCCCCGCCAGCGCGGTACAGGTTGTCAGTGAGGCGCATGCGATGACTGATAATGTCGGCGATATGCTTTAACACTTTATCCCCCGTGGCATGGCCGTGTTGGTCGTTGACGCGTTTGAAGTGATCGATGTCGATCATTAGCAGGGCTTGTGGCGGGGCACCGCGATCGCGTCGGCTGAGCGCTCTGGTCAACACGCTCTGCATATGGCGGCGGTTAAACGCCTCGGTTAAGGGGTCGGTGATAGTTTGCATAAGCAATTTCTGATGCAGGCTTTCAATAATCCCGACAAATACGTTGGTGAAAATCGCGATGAGCGACAAGGTGGCGACGACGCGGGTGGTGTATTTCAATTCGACATTGAACCCCATCAACAGCGCAATGGTGAGGATGACTGCCGCCGAGGCCACTAACGCCGTGCGCCTCGGTAGAATAAAAAAGAACAGCAACACCACGGGATAGGACCACGTGAGGCCGACATAATGTTCTGCCATGATGGTCAACGCAAAGCCGCCCACCACCGGAAACACCAGCGTCCACAGGGGGATCGGCGGTCGTTTTCCGCGATAGATGGCCCATGCATCAATCGCCAGGATCAGCATAAACATGACTAGAAATAATTCCAGCGCCTGGCGGCCCTGAAAAAAATTATAAATAACAAAGGGGGTAAAAATAACAAAGCTAGCTATCGCCAACGAATAAATAATCCGATTGCGATAAGGCAGCAGCGCGTCCTCATTGATTTTCTTGAAGGAGGCGGATTGAAGCGGGTCGTTATGTTTATCTATTGGCATGGCTTGTTGGCGTGGTGTAGGCGTGATGTTTTATTCTAAGCCGTTCGGTCGATTGCGCGACAATCATTTTATTCTTTTTGCGTAATCTCCGCGTCAGCATGGCCATCGGCAAAGCGGATGCGGAGTGGGTCCTTTAACGACAGTTTTTTCGTCGAGCGCACGATCTCGCCTTTGGCGTTGTGGACCAAGCTATAGCCGCGTTCCAGTACCGCTTGCGGGTTGAGTTGTGCGAGTTGGGCCTTGAGTGACACCAAATGCGCGCCCCGATGCAGCAGCCCTTGGGCTTGTCCGCGTTGTAAACGTTGCGCGAATTGCTGCTGCTTGGCCGCGCATTGCTCGAGCAAAGGTATAGCGGCGCGAAATTGATTTTGGCGCTGCTGCAAGGCTTGGGCATAAGTCGTCGATAAACGTTGCCCGGCCTGGCGCAAGTGCATTTGCCATTGTGCCAGTTGCGTCCCGTCGCGTTGCACTCGTTGCGCCGGTGAAAGTAATAGTCGGGATAGATGATCCAATCGCTGCGCTTCGTTTTCCATGCGCGATTGCATGTGTCGTGCACGGCGCGATTGCCATTGCGCGAGGTGACGGCGCATCGCGTCGCCGTCGGGCGCGGCTAGTTCCGCTGCGGCAGTCGGCGTCGGTGCGCGTAAGTCGGCAACAAAATCGGCAATGGTGAAATCCGTCTCGTGGCCGACGCCGCTGATGATGGGAATGTGGGAATGCGCGATGGCGCGCGCGACGCGTTCGTCGTTGAATTGCCACAGGTCTTCGATGCTGCCGCCGCCGCGACACAATATCAGCACGTCGCATTCGCTGCGTTTGTTGGCGGCGTAAATCGCGGCGGCGATTTTTTCTGCCGCGCCTTCGCCTTGCACCGGCGTCGGGTAAATGATGACGGGTATATTCGGCATGCGTCGCGCCAGCGTGGTCAACACATCACGAATGGCCGCCGTCGCGGTCGAAGTAATCACGCCGATTTGTTGTGGCACGGATGGCAAAGGCTTTTTGCGCGCAGGGTCAAATAGCCCTTCGGCGTTGAGTTTGGCTTTGAGTTTTTCGTACGCTTCATACAGCGCGCCCAAACCGGCGCGGCGCATGTTTTCGACCGTAAGCTGAAAATCGCCGCGCGCTTCATATAAGGTCGCGAGCGCGCGCACTTCAACTTGCACGCCTTCGGTCGGCGCCCAATCGAGCACCGAATTTTTGTGCCGAAACATGACGCAGCGAACTTGAGCGTTGGCATCTTTGAGCGAAAAATACCAATGGCCGGACGCCGCGCGGGTCAAGTTGGAGATTTCGCCGCTCACCCATTGCAGCGAAAAATGTTTTTCAACGAGCTGTTTAACCTGGCGGTTGAGTTCGCTCACCGAAATCACGGCGGCTGTTGGTGAAGGCGAATTTTGTGGGTCAGAAAAAAGCATAAGCGCATGGTAGCACAACGAAAATATGCATTTAGTCGCGTTCTATGGTGGCGCGAAAATGAGAGGCGTGCTGGGTCAATCGGCGCAAATTCATCCACCGGAACGGCCCTTTCGGCTGGCGTCAAGGAGGACAAAAACTTTTTTGTCTAACTGAATGGAATATAAAATAACTAGTTGATTATATTAAACTATTTATTGAGACGCTTTTTTGAGCAGACAAGAAAAAAGTCTTATGGCTGCGGCAGTTAAGCCAACTGCACAGAGCTTAACCACACCTTTATCCACAGAAATTGTGTATAGTTTTTTCAGCAATAAATCTTGCTTTATGCGCGAAAATTTGCATGGTCCGACACGATGTAAAATGTGCCAGCAATTTGCTCGTCATCAGTAAGCTTGTCGAAAATCTTCGCAGCGGCTAAAGTATCGAGCATTGCACGGCTTGTGCACTCGTCATGTCGTCCCTCCTTGGAGACCTTACTTGTTATCTATTATTCATGCGGCCGGCTGGCCGATCTGGACCTTGATCGTGGCTTCGATTATTTCACTGGCGATTATTGTTGAGCGATTTCGTTTTTTGCGCGCCGATGTCGTCGCCCCCAAAGATTTGCTCGCGAAGACCATCAACCAATTCAAGCAAACCGGCGTCACCAGTGAAATGCTCGGCGCATTGCGCGATAACTCGCTACTGGGAAAACTATTTGCTACCGCTTTATATAACGTCAAAAGCCCGCGCGAAACCATCAAGGAAGCGGTCGAAGAAACTGGCCGCGTTGTGATGGTCGATCTGGAAAAATTCCTCACCTCGCTCGGCACCGTCGCCTCGATCAGCCCGCTGTTGGGGTTGTTCGGTACCGTCATCGGCATGATTGAAATCTTCGGCTCGCAAGACGCCATCGGCAATAACCCGGCGGCGCTGGCGCATGGTATTTCCGTCGCGCTGTATAACACGGCGTTTGGTTTGATTGTCGCCGTGCCGAGCATGATTTTTTATCGCTACTTCCGTACCAAAGTAGATAATTTGATCGTGACCATGGAACAAGAATCGATCAAGTTGGTAGAAGTATTGCATGGCGACCGTCGCGCATGAATTTGCGTCGCGGACACCGGCGCGAAGACCCGGAGATCAATCTGATTGCGTTGATCGACGTGTTGTTGGTGATCTTGATTTTCCTCATGGTGACGACAACCTATTCGCGCTTTTCGGAATTGCAAATCAACTTGCCCGAATCGGGCGCGGAAGCCAATGTCACGCAAGCAAAATCCAAAATTCTGCACGTTGCGGTGGACTCAAGCGGCAACGCTTATGTTGAAAAACAATTGATTCCCGCCATGCGCATTGATCTGGTCGGCGCGGCCCTGACCAGCGTCGCAGCCGGAATGAGCGATCCCGTGATTGCCATCAACGCCGATGCCGGCGCGTCACATCAAGCGGTGATCAATGTGATGGAAGCCGCGCGTTCGGTTGGATTGACGCATATAACGTTCGCCACCCAAACCAAAAAATAAATCTCTCAACGCGAGTCCCCTTCATGTCTCGCTTTATCGAATCGCTTTGGTATCGTATTTCTCCTTGGCACATCGTGTTGTGGCCGCTGTCGCTGCTCTACGGCAGCGTCACGGCGATACGGCGTGGCCTTTACCGTTCAGGGTTTTTCAAATCGCGGATTTTACCGGCCCCCGTCATTGTCGTCGGCAATATCACCGCCGGCGGCAGCGGCAAAACGCCGTTGGTCATTTGGTTGGCGGATTTTTTACGTGGTAAGGGTTTTCATCCCGGCGTCATCAGCCGCGGTTACGGACGCGAGGGCGACGAAGTGCGCGAGGTGCTGGCGCACAGCAGCGCGAACGAAGTCGGCGACGAGCCGTTATTGATTTTTCGCCGCACAAGCTGCCCAGTCGTGGTCGGGCGCGATCGCGTCGCCGCCGCGCAAATGCTGCTACAAAAAAATCCACAGGTGAATGTCATCGTCAGCGACGATGGTTTGCAGCACTATAAATTGGCGCGCGAGATAGAAATTTGTGTCGTCGATGGCGCGCGCGGATTCGGTAATGGCTTATTGATTCCAGCGGGGCCATTGCGCGAAAGCGTGGCGCGGCTCGATCAAATAGATGCCATTATCATCAATGGCGGAACTAAAAATATATCAATTAAATCAAACATTTATAAAACATTTATGCAACTCGCCGGCGTGCAGTTCTATAACCTGAACGACCCGCAGCAAACAAGGCAGGCCCAAGATTTTATCGGGAAAAATATTTATGCTATCGCCGGCATCGGCCACCCTGCGCGGTTTTTTACCCATTTGAAAAATTTGCACTTGTCCTTCACCGAACATGCGTTCGCCGATCATCATCGTTTTATCGCCGAGGATCTGGTCTTTGAAAATGCCGATGCGATACTCATGACCGAGAAAGACGCGGTAAAATGTACGTCATTCGCCACAGCGCAATTTTGGGCATTAGCCGTCAGCGCCGAAGTGGACGCAACATTTGGCGCGTTGGTATTACAGAAACTAAAGGACCGAATATCATGAACCCGAAACTGCTGGAAATTCTCGTTTGCCCGATTTGCAAAGGCCCGCTGGTGCATAAAAAATCGACGCAGGAATTAATTTGCAAAGCCGATCGCCTCGCCTTTCCGATCAAGGACGACATCCCAATGATGCTCGAAGCCGAAGCCCGCCCATTGCCCGCCACTGAGGAAGTATGACTTTTCACGTCATCATCCCGGCGCGTATGGCGTCAATGCGCTTGCCGAATAAACCGCTGGCCGATATCGGCGGCGCGCCGATGATTGTTCGCGTCGCGCAGCAGGCGGCGCAGAGTGGCGCGGCGAGCGTGACGATCGCGGCGGACGATCAGCGCATTGTCGATGCCGCGCGCGCCGCCGGATTTAACGCCCTGATGACTGACGCCGACCATGTGTCCGGCACCGATAGAATTCATCAGGCCGCATCAATGTTAGGTTTGGCTGACGATGCACTGGTGGTGAATGTGCAGGGCGACGAGCCGCTGATTCCGCCGCAACTGATCGCGCTGGTCGCGGAAAAATTACAGCAAAATAAAAACGCCGTGATGGCGACAACTTGTCATGCGCTGTACGACTTCGCGGATATGCTGAATCCGAATATCGTCAAAGTGGTGCTCGACGCCGACAGCCTCGCGCTGTATTTCAGTCGCGCGCCGATTCCGTATCCGCGCGACACGTTGATGCAACATGACGTCGAGGTGTTTCCGCAAGGCTTGCCCGCTTATCGGCATATTGGCATCTATTCTTATCGCGCGAGTTTTTTGAAAATTTACGCCGATCTTTCGCCCGCGCCGATAGAAAAGTTTGAATCACTGGAACAACTGCGCGTGTTGTGGCATGGTTACAAAATTGCCGTGAGCGTGGTGGCCGATGCGCCGCCGGCGGGGGTTGATACGGCGGAAGATTTGGCGCGTGTACAAAAAGCGTTTGGAAAATAATTTTAATACGATACATTTCAGGGAGTAGAAAAATGAGAGTAATTTTATTGGGCGGACCAGGCGCGGGTAAGGGCACACAAGCTACTTACATTAAAGAAAAATTCGGCATCCCGCAAATCTCCACCGGCGATATGTTGCGCGCAGCGGTGAAGGCGGGCACACCGCTCGGCGTCGCCGCGAAAAAAGTCATGGACTCCGGCGGCTTGGTGTCCGACGACATCATTATCGGGTTAGTCAAAGAACGTATCAAAGAAGCCGATTGCGCCAAGGGATTTTTGTTCGATGGTTTCCCTCGCACCATTCCGCAAGCCGACGCGATGAAAGCGGCGGGCGTAAAAATTGATTACGTGGTCGAGATTGATGTGGATGATTCGCACATCATCGAGCGCATGTCGGGACGTCGCGCGCACTTGCCCTCGGGCCGCACCTACCATGTCAAATTTAATCCGCCCAAAGTTGCAGGCAAAGATGATGTGACCGGCGAAGACTTAATTCAACGCGATGACGACAAAGAAGAGACGGTGAAAAAACGTCTTGAGGTGTATCACGCGCAAACTGAGCCGCTGGTTGGTTACTATAATGATTGGGCGAAAAGCGGTGTCGCAGGCGCGCCGCAATATCGCAAAATTGCGGGCTTAGGAAAAGTCGAAGAGATACGCGAGCGGATTTTTTCCGCTCTCGCTATGTAACATAACTATTTGATTACAATAAATTTTTTTACATTGCGAAAATTATGATGACGACAAAAAAACGTAACGCTTTTTACGCACAATCCGGCGGCGTGACCGCCGTCATCAACGCCTCCGCTTGCGGCGTGATTGAAACTACACGCAAATATAAAGACAAAATCGGCAAAGTGTATGCGGGCCGCAACGGCATCATCGGCGCGCTGACGGAAGACTTGATCGACACGTCGAAAGATTCCGCCAAGTCCATCGCCGCGCTGCGCCACACCCCCGCTGGCGCGTTCGGCTCATGCCGCTACAAACTAAAAAGCGTGGAAGAAAATCGCGCGCAATACGAACGGCTGATCGAAGTATTCAAAGCGCATAACATCGGCTACTTTTTTTATAACGGCGGCGGCGATTCGGCTGATACGTGTTTAAAGGTTTCACAACTGTCGGAAAAAATGGGTTATCCATTGCAGGCGATACACGTGCCGAAAACTGTCGATAACGATTTGCCCATCACTGATACTTGCCCCGGCTTCGGCTCAGTGGCGAAGTATGTCGCCACGTCGATCCGCGAAGCCGCGTTTGACGTCGCGTCGATGGCGAAAACCTCGACTAAAGTATTTGTTCTCGAAGTCATGGGACGTCACGCCGGTTGGATTACTGCTGCGTGCGGACTCGCGGGCGAGCAGGTGGGCGATGCGCCGCATATTTTATTGTTCCCGGAAATCGCGTTTGACGAGAAAAAATTTCTCGCCAAAGTGGAAGACACAGTCAAAAAATACGGCTACTGCGTCATCGGCGTCAGCGAAGGTTTGCATACCGCCGACGGAAAATTTTTATCCGAAAGTGGTTTGAAAGATGCCTTCGGCCACGCGCAACTCGGCGGCGTCGCGCCGGTCATCGCCAATCTAGTGAAAGATAAATTGGGTTATAAATATCACTGGGCCGTGGCGGATTATCTGCAACGCGCCGCGCGTCACATCGCCTCGAAAACCGACGTGGCGCAAGCCTACGCCGTCGGCAAAGCGGCGGTCGAGTTGGCGCTCAAAGGCCACAATGCGGTCATGCCCGCCATCACCCGCACCAGCGACAAACCGTACAAATGGAAAATCACCACCGCGCAATTAAAAGACGTCGCCAACGTGGAGAAAAAAATGCCGCGTGATTTCATCACCACCGACGGCTTTGGTATCACGGAAAAATGCCGCATATATTTATCGCCGCTGATTGCTGGCGAAGATTATCCGCCGTTCAAAAACGGTTTGCCCGATTATGTGAAGCTAAAGAATGTCGCGGTAACAAAAAAATTAAAAGAATTCAAACTGTAAACAAGAGCTCTTTCTAAGCCGTGTGACAAAAAAATTCGATACTGTCGTAGTTGGCGCCGGTGTATTCGGTGCATGGACCGCTTGGCATCTGCAGCAAGCTGGCCACCAAGTCTTATTGCTTGACGCCTATGGCATCGCCCATGCGCGTGCGTCGAGCGGCGGTGAATCACGCATGACACGCGGCAGTTATGGCGCAGACGAAATTTACACACAAATGGCGCTCGACTCGCTGACCCAATGGAAATGGCTATCGGACCGCGCTGGTTTGCCGATCTTCCACAATATCGGCGCACTGTTTTTATTTGCGCAACGGGATGCTTACGCCGATGCCACGCTGGTTGTGCACAAAAAACTCGATTTGCCTACACAGGTTCTCGATGCCGACGCGCTGGCCAAGCGCTGGCCGCAGGCCAATTGGCAAGACATAGGCCTGGGAATTTTCGAGCCGCAATTTGGCGCGCTGGTCGCGCAACGCGCAGTGCAGACCTTGGTGCGTGGATTTGAACAAGCGGGCGGAAAAACGGCGATGGCCTCGGTGATGCCGCCCGATGCCAGCGGACATCTCGACGCTATCGATTGCAATAATGGCGAACGGATTGTTGCGGAGCGTTACGTTTTCGCTTGCGGCGCCTGGCTACCCAAACTATTTCCAGCTGAGCTGGGCGGACGGATTTTTCCGACACGCCAGGAAGTTTTTTTATTCGCACCGGCACCGGGCGACCAGCGTTTTGCCGCACCGAATTTTCCCGGCTGGCTGGATTTTAATGACGGCGACAGTTATTACGGCTTCCCCGACTTGGAATCGCGCGGCTTCAAAATTGCGCACGACCAACACGGCCCGCCGATAGACCTCGACTCAGGCGATCGCATTGCCAGTGCCGAAGGCCTTGCCGATGTGCGCCGCTATCTTGCGCACCGCATCCCGGCGCTGTCCGAGCGGCCGCTGGTCGAATCGCGCGTGTGTCAGTACGAAAATAGCGCGAACGGTGACTTTTTGATTGACCGCCATCCGACCTTGGATAACGTCTGGTTGGTCGGCGCGGGCTCAGGTCATGGTTTCAAGCACGGCCCCGAGGTGGGGCGCATGGCGGCAGAAATAGTCTTGACCGATTCTTCAGCAAAAAATCCAAGGTTTTGCCTGGCGAGCAAGGCGAAGCAGCAAAGCCGAAGCGTTCACTGAAGCCAGACAAAAAAATTGATACGCAAAAATAATTTGTGGTGCTACGATAGAAACATGCTTTGCTTAGCAGTGCGTAACAAGCGTACTGCGCCAGACAAAATCCTGGGCTTTATTTTTCTCAGGGCCAGATAAAACCAAATGTAGGATGGATTATGAGTTTGACTATCACTAAACATACAGACGATTTCGCCACCGCGCCGCAAGTCATGGTCGAAGAAATGAAAGAAGTCGTTGCGCTCGGCTTCAAAACCTTGATCAATAATCGCCCCGATGGTGAAGCTGCAGACCAACCAACGCATGAGCAAGTTAAAGAAGCCGCGGCGGTATTCGGTTTGCATTATATTTTTCTGCCAGTGGTAAGCAGTCAGGTCGGTATCGCAGCAGCAGAATTCGGCAAGCTATTAGCCGCCGCACCGAAACCCGCGTTGGCGTTTTGCCGTTCGGGCACGCGTTCGACTATGTTGTATCAGACGGCGATGGCGCAGAAGCCGATTAAGTAAGGTTGCCTGACGATTTAGAAGGCTGAGAATGTCGTTTTCGGATTCTGGTTTCGAGTTGATAGATAATTTTATCTCGCCTAAGCAGACCGCTTCGCTGCTTGATGATTTGGCAGCTCTACAGGTACCACCTTCTCGCGGCGGGTTGCGTAGAATAGATAAGCTCATCCCTCAAGTTGCCCATTTGGCTAAATCTGAAATACTCATCAACGCCGCTCAAGCTCGATTAACCGGAACGCCTAAACTGGTAAGAGCGATTTATTTTGATAAGTCGCCGGAAAATAATTGGCTGGTGACTTGGCATCAAGACAAAACAGTTGCGGTTACTGAGAAATTTGAGCATGAGCATTGGGGGCCGTGGTCGATGAAAGCCGATGTGTGGCATGTTCAGCCTCCGCTAAATGTGTTGGAGAATATGATAACCATCCGTATTCATCTTGATAATACCTCGCGTGAAAATGGTTGCCTCAAGCTTATTCCCGGATCACACAAACATGGTTTATTGGTAAATCAAAATCATGAATTGATTCGTAGTAATGCTGCTGTTTATTGTGAAGTTGCCGCAGGTGGTGCATTGGTGATGCGTCCCCATGTTTTGCATGCTTCGGAAAAATCTTCAGTTTCTCGCCCTCGCAGAGTATTGCATTTTGAATATGCGAGCTATGAATTACCTAAAGACATTGCTTGGGCAGCTTAAATATTATGGAAATCAAACAAGGCTCCTGCCACTGCGGCGCAGTCGTTTTTCAAGTCGAGTTAGCCAACGGCCTGGAAAACCTGCGGCGCTGTAATTGCTCGCTGTGCAAACGCAAAGGCGCGGTCATGGCCGATGTGCCGTTGGATAAATTGAAAATAGTAAAAGGCGCAGACAAGCTGACTTTGTATCAATGGAACACGCGCACGGCGAAGCATTATTTCTGTAGTGTGTGCGGCATTTATACGCATCATCAGCGACGCAGCGATCCGACACGGTTTGGATTTAGTGTGGCGTGTATTGAAGGGGTGGATGCGAATCAGCTTGGAAATATTTCTCTTGGCGATGGTGCGACGCAGAGTCTGGTGTAACTTATGATTCGTTGTAACGACGCCCCCTCCCTTTCAAGGGGAGGGATAGGGTGGGGATGGGTTTAGCATTTCCCGCAATCTGAATTCTCTGAGCTCTTATTAACTTTGCCGGGGGTAGCCCGGCGGCTAGTCACTTTTTTGCTTCGCCAAAAAAGTAACCCAAAAAGGCGAACCCGCCGCGCTGCTTTTTGTTTTTGTTTTTTTGTCGCTGATATTTTTGTTGTGAATCGGGCGGCGAGAAAACTCGCTCTCACCTTCAATTGAAAACTGAAACTCCGCGTAGCTCAAACAGGTTCTCGCCGACGGCCCCCGATTCACAACAAAAATATCAGCAGCGCAGAAGGGTGGGCGATTCTCGCTCTCCGAATTATTTTTTTCTGTCATTCTGAGCGATAGCGAAGAATCTGCTGTTACAAGTGCTAAATCAAAATCGAAAAGCAGATCCTTCGCTATTGCTCAGGATGACAAGTCGGTAGGGTGCGCCGTGCGCACGCGTTGCGGCGATTCAATCAGCCGGCGGCGTGACTATCATCACCCCCATCCCAACCTTCCCCCGTCAAGGGGGAAGGAGTTTGGCCATTTGCTGCTTTAGAATTCATCGACGAACCTACGAGCGATACGCGTGCGCGCGGTGCACTCTACAAAATCTATTCAATCCTCAACCATGTCTGCGTGCGAAATAACGGGCCGATGTAGCCGCGTACTTTGAGTTTCTTGCCGCCGTCTTCCAACCATAATTTACATTTGTAAATCTTGCCGTTGTCCGGATCCATGACGGTGCCGTCTTTGTATTCGTCCTCATGCTTTTTCATCTGGTTGATGATTTTCATGCCGAGGATGGGTTTGTCTTTAAGCGCGCCTTGGCATTTATCACATAGGGGATTCGGGTTTTCATGCGGCTCGGGAAAAACTTTTTCTATCGCACCCTCAACCACGCCAGCGTTTTCACTGATGCGTACTATCGAGCGCGGCTTGCCCGTGCCGTCGTCGATGGTTTTCCAGGCGCCCAGGATCGAGGCGCTGTCGGCGTGTGCTTGTGCCGCAAACACGCTCGCCAAAAGTAAAATCAATGAAAAATATTTATTCATAAATAATTAAATATAATCAAGATGTTACATTGTTTTATAAAGCCACGCGAAAGGCACAACCGGTTTTCGCTTTTACTTCTTCGAGGGTAACGCCGTGATGTAGTTCAATCAGCGACAATCCGATGCGATGATCAATCGCAAACACACACAAGTCGGTGATGATCAGATTCACCACGCCTTTGCCGGTGATGGGCAATGAACATTGCTTGAGAATTTTCGGCGTGCCGTCTTTGGCGGTGTGTTCCATTAGCACAACGACGCGCTTGACGCCCGACACCAAGTCCATTGCGCCGCCGGGGCCTTTGACCATTTTGCCCGGTACCATCCAGTTGGCGAGGTCGCCGTTTTCGGCGACTTCGAGTCCGCCTAAAATGGAAAGGTCAACGTGGCCGCCGCGTATCATGGCGAACGAATCTGCGCTGCTGAAAAAACTGGAGCCAGCAATGGTGGTAATGGTTTGCTTGCCCGCATTAATCAAATCGGGATCGACTTTGTCGTCAGTGGGGAAGGGGCCGATGCCGAGCAAGCCGTTTTCCG